>DAOVGD010000097.1 GCA_030672555.1 Desulfobacterales bacterium | reverse complement strand
TATCTCTGGGACTGGTCTGAAATTATAGACGAATCAGTGCGTTTTGAAAATTGCGTGGCATCTCATCTTTTGAAATTAGTCCATTTTCTTCAGGACTACGAAGGATATAAAGCAGGCATTTATTTTTTGAGAAATATAGATAAAAAAGAGGTGGACTTTTTAGTGACTATTGATGAAAAGCCATGGTTTTCGGTAGAAGTGAAATTAAATGATACAAGTATATCTCCTCATTTGTATTATTTTAGAAACAAGCTTAATATACCTTATTCATATCAGGTTGTTAAAAAAAGCGGAACTGACAGATTTATAAATAAAATTCGAGTGGTATCTGCCGACAGATTTCTTTCAGGCCTTATATAGCAAAACTTTTTTACCCCCTTTTGATGCATAAGCAATAGAGGTAAGCCCTCCTAAATTAATGTACGCCCCTGAAGCCCTCTAATTATTCAAGCTTGTCAACTACATCCCACATATTCCTCCCTGTCTAAAAGGATGGCCTCGGCCACTTTTTCCGGAACTTCTTCCAATGGACAAAAAACCCAGCTTGACCGCTCTGCAGACAAGATAATCGTCTTCCATGGAAGAGTAGGTTTTCCATAGCTCGCGGGACGTTTTTTGATGAAGGCTGTGAATTCGATCATTCAGCTCGAAACAGTCGATTTCTTGTCGGCGCCATTGGGCAAAGTGTTTGTCCAACGTTTCCATGGCCCTGCTCAATTCGCGCTCATGCGCAAGACCGGCCAGCTCCCGCAGCTTTTTACGAATTGATTGGTTTAACCGTTTGATATTATGTTAACGAAAAATTTAGGAGCGACTTGCTGGACGTTGTTGACTAAGGCGACTTATTGGTAGTATGCGGTCGTACGAGATGTCGCTGAAGTCTTGATATTTGATTTACAAATGGAAGACGGATGATTTTCAGGCCCGTTTACTCAAAGCACAAGCCCCGCCTTCTTTCATGAGAGAAGAGGGCTTCTTAGACAGTCAGTTCATGGCTCCCTTTGGGAATAGGGTGAAATCCGTAGTGGTAAATAGTGAAACAAAAATACCATGAAATCAAAGGATTGGTCAAGGAACATCAAACCTTGTTTTTAGAGTCTTCTTTTGATATACAATAATGTGCCCCATAGAAAGGAGTATCTAATTTGAAAAAGGAAAAAGAAGGCTCTTTTACAGAGCGCATTTGGTCGTTTTTTGCTTCTGTGAAGTTGTCAGTAGTTCTTTTGATAGTTCTGGCTGCCACATCCATCATAGGGACTGTCATTCCGCAAAATGCGGATCCAGCCGGTTATTTCCAAAGCTATGGAGAGGTCTTTTGCAAGATTTTTAAATTTCTCGGCCTCTTTGATATGTACCATTCCTGGTGGTTCCTATTCATATTGATGATGCTTACGATTAACCTTTTGGTCTGTTCTTTTAAACGGCTTCCCACTGTATGGAAAATAGTCTCTGTTAAGAACCCAAAATTTAATAAAAAACGCTTCAATAATATTAAGAGGAAAGACTCATTTATTATTCCCTCATCCCCTGAAAAGCTTAAATCTGTATACGAATCATATATTATTAAAAAATTGCGTTACTGCCACTCAGAGGAAACCGATGCCGGTTTTGTTCTTTATGCCGAGCGGGGGAGATGGACCCGTATGGGGGTCTATATTGTTCATTTGAGTATCATCATACTTTTCATAGGAGCAATAGTTGGATCGTTGTTCGGGTATAACGGCTGGGTCAATATACCCGAGGGTGTGACTGTGGATCATATCCGACTCCGAGGAAACAGTACGCTTCGGCAGTTAGATTTTGCCCTCCGATGTAATGACTTTCAGGCAACTTTTTATGATTCAGGAATGCCCAAGGAGTACAAATCTTCCTTGACTATTATTGAAAACGGGCAGGAGGTGTTGACACGATCTGTTATCGTAAATGATCCCCTTCGATACAAGGGGGTCAGCTTTTATCAGTCTAATTACGGCATACTTCCCCCACACCGAGTGACGTTGAAACTCATGGACTATAAGACCGGAAAGTCTGAAAGCATTGAGGCGCCATTTCATAAAAAGGTCAACCTTCCGGATAATCAAGGGTATTTTAAAGTTGTTCGATTTGTTTCCGATTTTATGAATGCCGGCCCGTCGTTTCAGATCCAGCTTTTAGATAATGGAAAATCACCGGTACTTTTGCGGTTGTTCAAGAACTATCCAAGTCTTGATCGGATGCGCAAAGGGCGCTATCTGTTTTCTGTTGAAAGTTATCCTGAGGTTTATTACACAGGGCTTCAGGTGACATGTGATCCCGGGGTTTGGGTTGTCTATTCCGGCTGTATCCTGCTTATTATAGGAATCACCATTACGTTCTTTATGTCGCACAACCGGCTTTTTATGGAAGTTGTACGGGACGAGGAGGGCAGTCGAGTAACAATAGCCGGCACCGCCAATAAAAACCGGCTCGCTTTTGAAGAAAAGGTAAAGAAAATAACAGAAGGTCTTCAGTTACTGTCATAGATTAGCTCACGTACACGAAAGGTAAATAGGTTTTATCATGAACAGTTCTTTTCTACTATCCATCATAACATTTATTTATGGCGCTTCCTCATTTCTGTATATTACGACATGGATTTTTAAAAAACCGATTATAGGGAAGCTGGCCACCATAGTGACCTATCTCGGTTTCTTGGGACATACTGTCGGTATTATACTCCGATGGGTGGAATCGTATCAGATGGGGGCAGGGCATGCACCGCTTTCTAATATGTATGAGTCCCTTGTATTTTTTTCGTGGTCGATTATTTTACTTTATCTTTTAATCGAATATAAATATAAGAATAAAAGTATAGGAGGGTTTGCCGCACCCCTTGCCTTTTTCGCACTGGCCTACGCGTCTCTTTCTCCCCACATTGAGGACCGGATAGCGCCCTTGATTCCCGCGCTTAAAAGTAATTGGCTTATCGCCCATGTTGTTACATGTTTTATAGGTTATGCCGCCTTTGCGGTCTCTTTTGGGGTCGCAATTATGTATATTATGAAGGCCGGAGATGCTCAGGGGAAGAGTCGTCTTTTGAGTCAATTCCCTTCTGTAAAAATTCTTGACAGGCTGATATACCAGACCATAACGCTTGGGTTTCTTTTCCTGACCATGGGTATCATTACAGGAGCTGTTTGGGCAAACTCGGCATGGGGAAGCTATTGGTCCTGGGACCCAAAAGAGACCTGGTCATTGATTACGTGGTTTGTCTACGCTATCCTGATCCACTCGAGAATGGTAAGAGGGTGGCGTGGGAAACGGATTGCCTTTCTTTCGATCATCGGCTTCATAGCGGTTATGTTTACCTATTTTGGAGTCAACTACATCCTTTCCGGGCTTCACAGTTATGCTCAGTAATTATAGTGAGCTAAAGTGCCTAAAGTTTACTTCAGCCAACTTAATGTTTGAAAAAATGGCGATTTTTTCTTGACAAAATTTAGGCAACAGGGTAAAAGGATCGTTAATTTTTCTTACCCCTTTTATCGCTCGTGCTAACATGAAACTGTTTACGCCTATTCAAAATTAGAAATTAGTGAAAAAGAGGTGGCGGACGTTACGTTGGTATTGAGTCGACCAATATTATTAATGTTACCTTAATGTTTAATTTCTTATCGATTGGGAGTTTCCATGAGTGCACAACATGAAAAAAAGGAATCCGCTGCATCTTCACCAATTGTAATCGTCTTCTTTATCATCGGTCTTGCTGTGAGCCTGTTTGTAGGGTGGAGCATCTTTCCAAAACTACTTTATTCCCAGAAAAAACAGCCCATAGATTTTAGCCACAGCATCCATCTGGATGCGGTCGGTGACTGCGAAAGCTGTCATTTCTTTAGAGAGGACGGTAGCTTTTCCGGTATTCCGGAATTGAGCAATTGTGTGGAATGCCATGAAGAGGCCCAAGGTGAAGATCCTGAAGAGATTAAGCTGATCGAAAATTACATTGAGCCAAATAAAGAGATCCCCTGGTTGGTCTATTCAAGGCAGCCGGACTGTGTCTTTTTTTCGCATGCAGCCCATGTCAAAATGGGAGAATTGGAGTGCAAGACCTGTCACGGCATGATAGGAGAATCGGACCACGTAGAGATTTACGAGGAAAACCGGATAACCGGTTACAGTCGTAATATATGGGGGAAAAGCATTGGTGGTTTTAAATCGAATACGTGGGATCGGATGAAGATGGATGACTGTGCCGAATGTCATGAAGAGCACGGTACTAATCAAGCCTGTTTTGTATGCCACAAATAAATAGGGGTCGTTAAAATAAAATTTTTTTCTGATCTGAATCGATAAGGGGAAAATATTATGAGTTTGGGTAGACGAGGCTTTTTACAATTTTGTTTGGGAGCTGGAGCCGGGATTACGTTTTCACCTCTCCCATGGAAGTTGATGGACGATATCTCTATATGGTCGCAGACTTTTCGCGGGATTCCAATAGAGGTCCCTGTACCTCCGGTGGGAGAGGTGAATATAGAGAAATCGGTCTGTACGCTCTGCCCGGGTGGATGCGGAATCTCGGTACGCAAGATAAAAAATCGAGCAGTTAAAATCGAGGGCGCAGAGGGACATCCGATCAATGATGGTGGAATATGTATCCTCGGGGTAGCCGGGTTGTACCAGTTGTATGGAGGGGCAAGGGTAAAAGGCCCGCTGAAACGGGCAGGTAACAGGGGCGAAGGGAAATGGGAAGAGATATCCTGGAGCGCCGCTATTTCAGAGATTTCTAAGAAGCTGAGTCAGATACGACGAAATGGGTCGGCCCATACCGTAGCATGCATATCAGGAAAGGACCGAGGGACTGTCCCACAACTTTTCAAACGCCTTTTGACGGCCTATGGTTCCCCCAATTTTATTTCAATGCCATCTTCGGAAGATACCGAAAGGCTTGGGCTCAAGTTGATGCAAGGTGAGGATGCTTCCGTAGGATACGATCTGGAGAATGCCCGTTATATTTTAAGCTTTGGCAGCGGCCTTATTGATGGATGGGGATCTCCTGTTCGTGTTTTTAGAGCGAATAGCGCCTGGCGGGAAGAAGCTGTTAAAGGACTTGCAAAGGTTGTCCAGATTGAGCCGCGTCTTTCCAATACGGCCGCTAAGGCTGATCGGTGGGTTCCGATTGCACCTGGAACAGAGGCTGCCCTTGCTTTAGGATTCGCGCATGTAATCATCAAAGAAAGACGTTACAATAAAAACTTTGTAATGAATCATTGCTTTGGCTTTGAGGACTGGACCGATAACAGTGGAAAGGTCCATAAAGGCTTAAAGCGCATGGTCCTTAAAGACTACTCACCGGATGTGGTTTCAGAAATTACCGGTATTTCCGTTTCGAAAATTGTTGCCTTGGCTCGAGAGTTTGCGCGTGCCAAGCGCCCGCTTGCCGTATGCGGACGTGGCAAGGGATCAACACCTGAAGGGCTACAGGAGTTCATGGCAATTTATGCCCTTAATACCCTGGTGGGCAATATCAATAAAACCGGTGGGGTCCGGGCGCTTCCTGAAGTGAGGACCACGGCGTGGCCCGGTGTGGCGCAGGACGCTATCGCAAAACGCGGAATGAACCAACCACGCTTTGACCGGGCCGGTACAAAGGCATTTCCGGTTACTGAATCGTTGTTCAATCAATTGTCCGGACTGATGAATACAGGGAAGGGGGCATACACCCTATCCGCTCTTCTGGTTTATGGAGCAAATCCCTATTACACAGCACACGATAAGGCAGCGGTTGCAGAGGCGCTTGATAGCATTCCTTTTATTGTGAGCTTTTCATCTCATATGGATGAAACAGCACAACATGCTGATTTCATACTCCCCAGCCATACCAACCTTGAGCGATATGAAGATGTTCCCACTCCGGCTGGTCTAAATGTCCCCATTATAGGGTTAAGCCGTCCTGTAGTTGATCCTGAGTATGATACGAAACATGTGGGCGATACAGTGATCGCGCTTGGAAAATCAATAGATGGTATTGCAGATTCTTTTGTATGGGATGACTATGAATCTTTACTCAAGGAGACCATGGGAGGAAAGTGGGACACCTTGATAGGGGAAGGGTATTGGAAGGATGCCGGTTATAGTCCCGCTGCCTGGAGCAGTGGCTTCAAGACTCCCTCAGGGAAGTTTGAATTCTTTGCTACTGGTCTCTATAGAGCCGGGATTAGGTCGCATAACGACAATGATTATCTCCCACGCTACAAACCCGTCGTACTTGAAGGAGATCCAGGTTCATATCCACTGGTATTGATCCCAATCGAGTCGACGCGATTGGCTGACGGGGCAGTCGCAAATCCTCCCTACTTGACAAAAACTGTGGCAGATACGGTCTTAAAGAATAACGATATCTTTGTTGAGGTCAACCCAAAGACGGCGGCCGCCTATGGACTTTCCGAAGGGGCAGTGGCAATGCTAAAGACCCCTACAGGGGAAGTAAAGGTCAGAACACATATGTACGAAGGGGTAAGGCCCGGCGTTGTTGCTATACCGACTGGATTGGGACACTCCGCCTATGATGATTACCTGAGTGGCAAGGGAGTTAATGCAAATGAGGTCATCGGAACGGTAGAAGATCCGATCTCCGGTCTGGACATTGCTTGGGGAAGTAGAGCCAGCCTTGTAGGCATAATTTAAGAGGAAGAGGTAACGATGAAAGAGGAACATAAGGAAGGCGCTCACGGGCATAAAGAGAAGTACAAATACGGAATGGTCATCGACCTGGACAAGTGCACAGGATGTGGCGCGTGCATGGTGGCATGCATGACGGAAAATAATGTCCCTTTTAGAAAGGATGAATCCAATAAACTTGTCAGCACAGCGTGGATGCGCGTCTTTAAGGCAACGAACGGGAAATCATATCCCGATATAGATGTTTGTTACTTCCCACGGCCTTGCATGCATTGTGAAGGTGAGCACGGTCATGCTCCCTGTGTCTCAGTCTGTCCGGCCACGGCTACGGATTATAATTATGAAACAGGTATTGTGAGCCAGATTTATACACGGTGTTTCGGATGCCGGTACTGTATGGCAGCCTGTCCCTATCATGCCCGGTATTTTAACTGGTGGGATCCGGTCTGGCCGGATAAGATGGAGAAGGCCCTGAGCCCGGATGTATCACCTCGGATGCGGGGTGTTGTGGAAAAGTGTAGCTTTTGCTTTCACCGCTTTCAACGAGCACGGGATCATGCCTACGCGGAAGGACGTCGCGAGATCCGTGAGGATGAGTACCAGACCGCCTGCACTCAGGCGTGCCCTGCAGATGCTATTATCTTTGGCGACCTGAACAATCCTGAGCATAAGGTTTATAAGCTGAAAAAGAGCCCTTATGCGTTTCGACTCCTTGAAAGGCTGGGAACAAACCCTAAAGTTTATTACCTGTCCACGCGAAGCTGGGTCCGCAGAGCAGGTGACAATTATCTGGCAGGGGAACGTAGCAAGTAAAAAGGTTATGATCAATTAACCACAGATGTGATGAGGAGTATCTGATATGGATTCCGCACTTATACCGCAAGGCGTGAAACGCTGCCCATTCCCGCAATTCGCACTTTGGATTGGTTTTTTATCCATTTTTATGCTGTGGGCGGTCGTCGCCGCTGGAGTAGCCTGGATTAAAGGCCTGAACACAACAAACCTGAACGATTATTTCGGATTTGGGGCATGGATAACGGCTGACCTTGCTGTTATCGCGCTCGGGGGCGGCGCTTTTTTTACCGGATTTATGCGGTACATCCTCGGCATTGAGGATTTCAAGCACATTCTTAACTTTGCAGTAATAATAGGATTTGTCTGCTACAGCTCCGCCCTGGTAATTTTAGGCCTTGATGTGGGTCAGCCGCTACGGTCATGGTTTATATTCTGGCACGCAAATGTTCATTCTATGCTGACAGAAGTTGCGTTCTGTATTTCGTGTTACTTTACGGTTCTTACGATTGAATATATTCCTTTGGTCCTGGAAAACAGGCAGCTTGACAAGATTCCGCTTGTTCATAACTTTAGCCACAATCTTCATCGTATTATGGCTGTTTTTGCTGCAACAGGTGCCTTTCTGTCGTTTTTTCACCAGGGCTCGCTTGGCGGTACCGTTGGAGTCCTCTTTGGGCGTCCCTTTGGCTTTAGGGAACATTTTGCCATATGGCCGACAGCCTTTTTTCTTTTTATCATTTCGGCCATGGCCTGCGGTCCTTGTTTCACCATCCTGGTTACTCGGATTACCGAGCTGATCACCAGAAAAAAACTGGTCAAGCAAAATGTTATTGCAAAACTGGCCAAGGTTTCCGGCTGGCTCATGGTTGCCTATTTAGCGCTGAAGATGATCGATACGGTCTACTGGGCAATGGTAACCTTACCCAACATGGGAGTGAGCGTCATGGATATGTATCCGGAGTCGCCCTTTACAATTTGGATTCTCATCGCTGAACTCGGGTTTTGTGGCGCCATTCCGGCCATCATTCTCATTACCGAAAAGGGACGGAACAACAACTTCTTATTGGTTCCTGCCACAATACTGAGCTGTTTTGGAGCAATTTTGAATCGTTATGTGATGACAGTGCAGACACTGGCTCTTCCGGTGCTTCCATTTGACAAGTTCGTGAATTACATACCAAACTGGGTGGAATGGGTTACATCGCTTGCTCCGTTTGTATATCTTGCGCTGTTGATATCGCTGTCCTACCGGTATCTTCCTGTCTTTCCTCAGGAGAAAGAATTGAATCCGTAAGGGTATTGGGATTGACAGATTGAAGATTGAAAATTGGAGATTGACTATTGACTAAGCAAAAGCTTGTTCATTAAATAGTCAATTTTCAATCGAAAATCGTCAATCGAAAGGGGTATTAGCTATGTTTCCTTTCTGTTTTGAGTGGCATTGGGATCTCGGGCATATGGTATTTCACGGGGCGCTTTGGTATGCTCTGTCGATTTTAGGGATTGGTCTTACTTACGCCGCAATTAAGAGCTTCATTGATTTGAAAAAAGGCGGACATCACTAAGGGATTTTTACATTATCCCGAACAGATCATATAGAAAAAAAGCGCGTGAAGCTAAGTTGGCTCATGCGTTTTTTTATTGGAGACCTTTGTATAACGCGACATTTTTTCGTCAGGCAAGGAAGGCAAAAACTTTAACCGGAGGAATACATTAGGTATTTTGAGGATTAAAGTTTGAAGCCTGACGCCGCATCACGGAGAAATGGCAGTTATGCAAAGGTCTCTATTGCTTGGCATGTCTTACAAGATGTCCGATTTCCGGAAAAATAAGGGCCTCCAATGCAAGCTTGCATGCATCAAGGCTACCAGGCAGGCAGAACGTTACTGTTTTTTCAATCAGCCCGGCTGTGGCACGGGAAAGGAGAGCTGCAGAGCCGATTTCATAATAACTAAGCTGAGAAAACAGGCATGAAAATGCGGTAAGCTCCTTACAAAAAAGAGGGCGAATAGCCTCTATGGTAACGTCAGTTGAACTGATTCCGGTTCCCCCGGTTACTATTAATACCTGAGGTTTTTCTTTATTGATGACAGCGCGAACAACGCTTTGTATCGTTTTTGCTTTATCCGGCACTATTTGGTGAGTTAAGACGGTATGGCCCCTAAGTTTTGCAGTTTTAGATATCCATTTCCCACTCTCATCTTCCAGAAGAGTCCTTGATGTAGAGACCGTAACTATTCCTATAGATACTGTTGGCAATCCA
>DAOVGD010000059.1 GCA_030672555.1 Desulfobacterales bacterium | reverse complement strand
CAGCCAGTACTGGACCGGAGAATGTTATTATGCGATGAAAGATTTCAAACCCGCCCTACAGGCGTTCAAAAAAGTGATTGAGAAGTATCCGGGCGGGAATAAGATGCCGGATGCGCTTTTGAAAACAGGGTATTCGTCCCTCGCCTTAAAAGATTATCAAAACGCTCGAGTCTACTTAACACGGGTTGTCAAGGATTATCCTTTTAGTACCGCAGCGCAGAATGCGGAGATTAAGTTAAAAAGAATTGAGGTTGTTGGGGAGTAAATAACTATTCAGCCACGAATGACACGAATGGCCACGAATGAAGAGAAAATCTTATGTAAGGATTTATCATAACAAGATTATCGACTTGGCACTCCTTCTTAATTTTGAAAAAGAAAGATTTCAATACGAGAGATTCGTTTAATAGAATGAATATGGTCTATTCGTGTAAATTCGTGTTCATTCGTGGCTGAATAATTACATTTATAATCCTTAATTCCTCAATCCCCCAATTCCTAAATAGGTCGTTTTTCAAAAAGCGCTTGACAGAGTTCCCTGTTTATTTGTAGCAATGAGACCTTTATTCTGGAGTGACACCATCCATGACTCTACAGATTTCCGGAGGTCGGACCGATACGGCTATGCAAAGGGACGCGGAGGAATATTTTTACTGGTTAGCGCTTAAGTCTATCCCGGGTATTGGCAATCGGACGTTCAAGCGTCTTTTAACCTGCTTTGGCACGCCGGAGAATGTCTTTAAGTCTTCTCCTGAAGAGTTGTTCGCAGCCGAAGCGGTCAGTCCGCGAGTGGTCTCAGGGATTAAGAAATTTAAGGGAGAAGATCGGATTCGAAAGGAGTTGGCCGAGGTCAAGAGACGGGGATTCCATTTAATATCGTTTGCAGATGATGAATACCCGAGCTACTTGAGACAGATCCACGATCCCCCGCCGATTCTTTATGTTAATGGAGAGCATATGCCACGCCTTGGCGTGGCTATCGGGATTGTCGGTTCTCGGCATCCTACCCAGTACGGGATCGCTATGACCAGAGAACTGAGCAACGGTCTTGTCGAGTCTGGTTTAACCATTGTAAGCGGTATGGCTCGGGGAATTGATACTGCGGC
Source organism: Desulfobacterales bacterium (assembly GCA_030672555.1). GTDB lineage: Bacteria > Desulfobacterota > Desulfobacteria > Desulfobacterales. The sequence continues at coordinate 7,235 of DAOVGD010000059.1, read as the reverse complement.
ACATGAGGGGGCTTTAGCGGCGCATGGGAAGACAGTTGCTGTTCTTGGATGCGGCCTGGGGACAATTTATCCTGCAGAAAATAAAAGATTGTATCATAAGATCGCTGAACAGGGCGCAGTTATTTCCGAATTTCCGATTCATGCCATGCCGGAGGCTCACCACTTTCCGATTCGAAATCGTATAATAAGCGGCATGAGCCTTGGGACGGTTATTGTAGAGGCGACAACACGCAGCGGCTCACTGATTACGGCACAATGTGCCATGGAACAGGGCAGAGAAGTGTTTGCCGTACCGGGAAGCGTTCGATCCTTTAAGAGTACCGGCACCCATCAATTGATCAAAGAGGGGGCCAAATTGGTCGAGAACGTAACAGATATTATCGAAGAGCTCGATCCGATATTGCATCCTCAGAATATTTGTGTAGAGAAAGAGGCGAAAGATGCGGTCGCTTTGGTAGCTCTTTCTGCAGAAGAAAAGAGAGTGCTGGAAGCATTGACCCCTTACCCAATTCACATAGATACTATTATTCGTCAACTTTCCCTTAATCCCGGCGAGGCGTCCGGAATTCTCCTTCAATTGGAGATAAAAGGGGTAGCGGAGCAGATGCCGGGGAAGTTGTTTGTGAAGAAATAGGGGGATTGAGAACTTCGTTACGAGTTGCGTGTTACGGGTTAAGAAAGAGGTATGATGAAGACTTATAAAGAGTTAGATATTTACAGGTTGTCGTATGACTTGGCAGTTAAAGTTCATAAGATGTCATTAAAACTTCCCAGATACGAAATGTATGAGGAGGGAAGTCAGCTGAGAAGAGCGTCTAAAGGAGTTGCATCTTGTATCGTTGAGGGTTATGGACGAAAGAAATATAAAGCAGACTTTATTAAGTTTCTGGTTTATGCGCATGCGTCATGTGACGAGACAATTCTTCATCTCAATTTTATAAACGACATACATGAACTTGATGAAAAGGAAATGCAATTCTTTTTTGACACTTACGATGAACTGGGTGGCAAAATCAACAGATTCATTCAATACGTAGAGGCGGAATGGAAGTAAAACCCGCAACCCGTAACTCGTAACCCGTAACAGTGATTTGTATCTGCGTATACCTGTGAAAAACTGAGTTCTAATTATTATTACAAACATCGAGGTCTTAACTTAACATGAGCAAGCAGTTGATAGTTGTGGAGTCTCCTACTAAAGTTCGAACAATCAAGAAATATCTGGGCCGCAAGTTTGACGTGGCAGCAACCGTGGGACATATCAAGGACCTTCCGCAAAAGGAATTAGGGATCAATATCGAGGATGGTTTCCAACCTGTTTATAAGACAATAAAAGGGAAGGAAAAGGTAATACGTAACCTAAAAAAGGCGGCACAGTCTGTTGACACAATCTATCTGGCGCCTGACCCGGACCGGGAAGGGGAGGCGATCGCGTGGCATACTGCCGAGGTGCTGAAAAAGAAAGGGAGGACTTTTCACAGGGTCCTGTTTCACGAACTGACCGAAACGGCGATCAAAACGGCGATGTCTGCTCCTGAGCCCCTTAACCGTGAACGATTCGAGTCCCAGCAGGCGCGGCGAATACTGGATCGTTTGGTGGGTTATCAGATATCCCCGATCTTGTGGCGAAAGATCAAGCGAGGGTTGAGCGCCGGACGCGTACAATCAGTGGCGGTGCGGATTGTTTGTGAGAGGGAGCGAGAGATAGAGCAATTTGTTTCCGAAGAATACTGGTCTATTACCGCTGGACTGGAAGGGGAGAACCCACCTCCTTTTACTGCCCGCTTGATAAAAGAAGACGGCAAAAAGATCATAACGCCGGCCGACAGAAAAGCCGGGGAGAAGATCACCATCCCGGATGAAGCAACGGCAGGAAAGATTGTAAAGGCGTTGCAAGGAGCCGATTTTAGGGTAACGGCTGTAGTAAAAAAGAGACGCAAGCGATATCCTTATCCTCCATTTACTACCAGCAAGCTTCAACAGGACGCTATTAACAGATTGCGCTTTTCCGCTAAAAAGACCATGACGTTAGCGCAGCAGTTGTATGAGGGAGTGGATCAAGGCCCGGGTGAGCCTGTCGGGCTGATCACGTATATGCGAACCGATTCGACCCGGGTTGCGCCGGAGGCTGTGGAAGAGGCCCGCGATCTGATCAATAAGGAGTATGGCAACCCCTACCTTCCTAAGAAACCTGTTTTCTACCAAAACAAGAAAAAGGTGCAGGATGCACATGAAGCAATCCGCCCTACCTCGGTCTTTAATACGCCCGAAAAGGTTGCATCCTTTCTATCTGAAGGCCAGCTTGCTCTGTATCGGTTGATCTGGCAGCGTTTTGTGGCATCTCAGATGAATCCGGCCCTTATCGATCAGACAAGCGTAACCGTAGCAGCCGATTCCCATGAGTTTTTAGCCACGGGTTCTGTAATAGGATTTGACGGATTCATGGCATTGTATACTGTTGCAGCCGAAAACAATAATAACAAAAACGGTAAAAAAGGGACGGTTCTTCCCCAATTGCATAAAGGGATGGTCTTAAAATGCTTGGAGCTTATCCCGAAGCAGCATTTTACCCAGCCCCCCCCCAGATTTTCAGAGGCGTCTCTGGTCAAAGAGCTTGAGGAAAACGGTATTGGCAGGCCGAGTACCTATGCCGCGATATTAAGTACGATCCAGGCCAAGGGCTATACAAGTCTTGAAAAGAGATATTTCAGGCCTACGGAATTAGGCTTTATTGTGACCGATTTCCTGGTGGAGAACTTTCCTGATATCTTAAACGTATCTTTTACAGCCCACATGGAAGAGAATCTGGACGAGATCGCGGAAGGGAAGAAAGGATGGGTTGAGGCCCTTGCCGAGTTTTACGGCCCGTTTGAAAAAGTTTTAAAACGGGTCGATGCCGGTATTGCCAAAGAGAACAACAAGGGGGTTGCTACGGATATCCCGTGCCCCAAGTGCGGAGAGCAACTAAAGATTAAGGTTGGAAAAAACGGCCCCTTTCTTGCTTGTCCCGCTTACCCGCAATGTACCTTTACCAGCAATTTTACCCGTGGCGAAAAAGGCGAGATTCGCATAGTCGAATCGCCAAAGGAGGAAGCTACCAACGAGATATGCGAAAAATGCGGAAAGCCGATGGTTCGCAAAGAAGGCCGGTATGGACCGTTTTTGGCCTGCTCAGGATATCCCGACTGTAAGAATACCCGGTCTTTAACAGGAGAGAACAACGCTCCTCCTCACAGCACGGGTGTACAGTGTCCGGAAGATGGTTGCGATGGTGAACTGGTAACACGCCGGTCGCGACAGGGGAAGATTTTTTACGGTTGCAGTCGTTATCCGGAGTGCAGCTTTGCTATATGGAACAAACCCGTCCCTGAAAAGTGCCCGGAGTGCGGCGCACCCTACCTTGTAGAAAAATCCACCAAAAAGAAGGGAGAGTTTCTTGCCTGTATGAATAAAAAATGCAAGTATGAGAAATGAATTTAGGGGTTTAGGGATTTATGAATTTAGGAATTGAGGGATTGATGATTGAGGTTTGGCGATTGAAGATTGAAGATTGAAGATTGCGGATTGAGGGATTAAGGGACTATCCATTCATGAATATTAAATAGTAACCCACCCTTGGTCATCTTAATCGGTACTATTGTCTCTTTCCCTTCAGCATCTACAATTAGGCGTTTGAATTTTACGCTTAGGGCCGGCGTGGAGTCGGGTACGTAAAGGAAGGTGTATGGCTGGTCTTCGTGTATCAGGCGATGTATCTGGTGATAGATTTCTGTTCGCTTTTTGATATCAAAGGATCGACGCCCTTCTACCCATAGTTGATCCACAACCGGGTTGCTGTATCCGACAAAATTGAACCCCCCTTCGATCTGGCTTGAATGCCATATACTGTAGGCATCAGGGTCTACGCTCAGGCTCCAACCAAGGATACAGGCATCAAAGTGCCTCGGGTTGATAAAGTTCTTCAAAAAGACCGACCACTCGTAAATCTGAAGCTCTACATCAAGCCCTATTTCTTTAAAATATCTCTGTACAAGCACGCCAACGTCACGCCGTATATCGTTCCCACTATTGGTTATCAGACGAAATGAGAATGGATTGCCGTCTCTGTCAAGAAGGTTGTCTCCATCCGTATCTCTCCAGCCGGCTTCATAAAGGAGCCTCTTCGCCTTTTCGGGATCATAAGGGAACGGCTGAATTGTCTTGTCCGCATACCACAGGTGATTAGGGAAGGGGCCTGTAGCGATTTGTCCGAGACCATAAAGGACGTATCGCACAATTTCCTTTCTGTTGATAGCACAGGTAAGCGCCTGGCGGACTCTTTTATCCTGAAAAAGAGGGTTTTCAAGGTTGTAACCGATATAGGTATAGCCGAGGCTTGGTTGACGGTAAACCTGAAGTTTAGGATTTTTCTTTATCCTTTCGTATTGGTGGGGAAAGACTCCGGTATAATCTATACCTCCGGTCAGGATCTCTATTTCACTAAGAGATGTTTCAGGGATGATGCGGTAGACGATACGGTCAAGATGGGGCTTCCCCTCAAAATAATCGGGATTTGCCGCAAGGACTATTTTTTCATCACTTACCCAGGAATCAAAGACAAACGGACCGGTTCCTATGGGATTTCGGTTAAATGGGGCGGTATTGATATCTTTCCCTTTTAAGAGATGTTCCGGAATAATTCCTATAGCCCAGGTCTCAAGAGCGGGTGAGAAGGGCTCTTTGTATGTCACGCGCACGGTGTGCGGGTCGAGCGCCTCCACCTTTTCGACCAGTTCATAGTCGCTCCTTCGAACTGTATTGGTCTTTTCATCCATGATTGTCTCATAGGTGAACCTGACATCGTCGGCAGTGAATGGGTGGCCGTCATGCCATCGAACCCCTTTTCGCAAGTGAAATGTAATCTGGGGCTTGGGGCCGGGAGAAACTGTCCATGATTCAGCCAGATCCCCGGTCAGTTGGAGTTCTTCGTTATATTTTAAAAGCCCGCTGAAGATGAAGGAGTTAACATCGCTCGATGCAGAGTCCTGGGCAAGGACAGGATTGAGAAAAGAAGCATCGCCAATCGATCCAATGACCAACTGGTTTTGTTCCGGCCTCGACTTGGTGGAGACGTATATGAAGTTGATACTCAGTAAAATGATCAGAATGGCCGGAAAAGCAAGTAGTATGTATTTAATTTTCAACGGAGACTTTCTCCTAATTTAATCGCAGAGGAATTTCCTTTTTTTGGTCAATTTTATCAAAAGGTTGCTAAGTGATAACCGTTCATGGCTGATAAGCTGAAAACGGTGGGCAATGCCCACCCTACGAAAGATTAGCCATTTCAGAGTCTTACTTGCAATATTGTAGCTGAAGACGGTGGGCAATGCCCACCCTACGAAAGATTAGCCATTTCAGAGTTTTATTTGCAATATTGTGGGGTGGGCATTGCCCACCGTTAAATGGCCTTACTGCCTACTTTCTATGGAATTCCTCAATTTACAATTACTTCATTATTGTATTTACTACGTTAGTTAGCTTTGGGCAACTTTTTACCGCGACTCTTTCAACTCGGGCGCGGAGGCTTTTCCATGCCGCCGGGATATATGCGCGAAATCCGTCTTTTCCTTTTACACCGCTCAGATAGGCAAAGGCGCCGAGTATCTGCAGATTTCGGTTTAAGGCGTTGTATTGATATATCTCTAAAAATACGTCGGCGTCAAAGACGATCCGATCAGAGAGCTGTCTTATATAATATCTCAGTAGATCTTGCTGAACATCTTCTCGAAGCTCTACATATGGATCTATCAACAGGGATGCAAGGTCGTATTGGAGGGGGCCCAGACGCCCGCTCTGAAAGTCGATAAAGTAGTATTTTCCATTTCTAACGAGAATATTCCTGGACTGGAAGTCGCGATGGAGAAAACCGGTAATTTGATTTGACAGGGCATTCCTGGCAATGATGAGGAATTCATCCGCAAGGTCCTGAAAGTCTACATCAAGCCCTAAATAACCATTCAAAAATGCCTCTACAAAATAGCGGGATTCACGATTAAGGATGATCTCCACGTCATAATACGGGGTCTCGAGGCAGTTCCTCAAGTCAAAGTCTTCTTTTGCCTTAATCTGCATAATAATGAGGCGATCGATTACCGCTTGGTAGTGTGCCGTGACGCATTTCTTATTATGTTCATTTTTGATAACACCCTGAAGGTGGGTATCTCCAAGATCTTCCAGGAGAATAATGCCGGAGGCTCGGTCATAGGCGTAGATTTCCGGGACAGGAACCCCTGACTTTTTCAGGTGTCTCCCGATCGCTGCAAAGGCATCTGCCTCTGAAACACCTTTGTTAGTTGGTGGGCCGTGGTCTACAACGATTATCGACTTACCACCACAAGAAGCCCTATGCCATTGTCGATCCGATCCATCTCCTTTTAACGGGGTTAGAGTGATGTCATTAGCGGCCAAGTCGGGGTAGATCAATTTGAATGTTTTTTTGATTAGTTGAATCATATAGAGTGCATTCCCAGATTTTTACATCGCTATGAATAAAACCGAAATTAGAAATCCGAAAAAATATCACTTGGAAGATTGTGCTCTTGATTCCTGCCTGTGCGTCGCACGCAGACAGGCGCAAGGGAGCCAGTACTGCGTAAGCGCGGATAACGTTTTGAATATTTGATATTTGAATTTAGAATTTGTTTCGGATTTCGATATTCGAATTTCGGATTTTCCCGTTTCTGATCCAAGCAAAACCTCTCATACCACCATCTTCCCCGACACCGACGTATCAACCACAGCTCCATCTCCTACGATGCTGTCTGTTATAGTAACTCCATCACCAATGGTGACGTTATCCCATATAATGGAGCGAGAGATAAGACAATTGTCGCCGATAGTTACATTATCACCGATTGAGTTCCATCCTTCAAACCCGCTCTTTGTCCCCATGACAAGGTTGTTTCCGCGATACGTTCGCTCTGTTTCCGGCAGAATATCCGGAAGCCGGCATCTGCCTTTTAGACAATCGCGCACTCCCTGGCGGTATCCTTCGAAGCTCCCTATGTCCTGCCAATAATGATTGCTTGCAATATATCCTTTTATCCCGAGACCGGATCCCGACATGGTCTGATACACGTCTATACTGCTTGAAAAGGCTTGTTTGGGGATGAAGTCAAGGATGCTTGGGTCAACGACCTGGATACCGGTAAAGGCGAGACGGCGAAATTTTTCTACCGGGCTTTGACCTGTTCCGG
>DAOVGD010000006.1 GCA_030672555.1 Desulfobacterales bacterium | reverse complement strand
AGAATCGGACAAGAAATCGATAATTTCCCCCATTACATCGTCATAATGGGGACTTATCTGCATTGTTTGGGGAGTTCCCTGCATGTGCATCAAGATAATTGGAAGATCCGCATCAGCTACCAGACTTCCCAAGGCAGGATCAAGGCGAAGGGCGCCGATATCATTTACAATCACCGCTCCTGCCTCAATCGCCCTGTTTGCCACTTCAGCCCGGGTCGTATCTACGGATATGGGGATGGAAACACGCTGTGAGAGTTTCTTAATAACCGGAATGACACGCTTAATCTCTTCTTCTACCGAAACCGGCTCAGAAAAAGGCCTTGTTGATGCCCCGCCTACATCGATGATATCCGCGCCGTCCGCCTCAAGAGATTCCCCATGCGCAACCGCCTTGTCAAGATCTATATACAACCCGCCGTCTGAAAATGAATCCGGCGTGACATTCAGAATCCCCATGACCAGAACACGATGTTCGGCCAATAATTCATCCAAAAGCATCTTGCATAAGCCTTTTTGAATGTTACGAGTTGCGAGTTGTGGAACTAATCTGAAACCCGCAACCTGTAACTCGTAAACCCGCAACAATAACTTGATAGTATATTTTGTTACTATGAGCTATCAGCTATGATCTATGATCTCACTGGACTCTCCGGAGGCCTTTTCTATAATCTCATCTATGGCATTGGCATCGAGGGTCTCCTGCTCAAGCAAGGCTTTTGCCAGCGCGTGGAGCGCGGCATTATACTCGGTAAGGATCTTTTTTGCAGTATCATGGGCCTCGGTCACTAACCGTTTTACCTCTCTGTCGATTTCAACAGCGGTCTCTTCGCTATAATCCCGGTGCTGTGCAAATTCGCGACCCAGAAAGATCTGTTCTTCTTTTTTTCCAAATGTGAGCGGCCCTAAAACATCACTCATTCCCCATTCACATACCATCTTTCGAGCCATGATAGTAGCACGTTCAATGTCGTTCCCAGCGCCTGTTGTCATGTCATCAAGGACCAGTTCTTCAGCAACACGCCCCCCCATTAAGACAGCCAGGCCATTGATGAGGTAGGTACGGGGATAGGTGTGTTTTTCATCTATCGGAAGCTGCTGCGTAAGTCCAAGCGCCCGGCCCCGAGGAATAATTGTCACCTTGTGGATAGGGTCGGTTTCAGGGAGTTCTTTTGCCACCAGTGTATGTCCTGCTTCATGATATGCGGTATTCCGTTTTTCCTCATCACTGATTATCATGCTTTTTCGTGCAGTACCCATCATGACCTTGTCTTTTGCCTCTTCCAAATCCGCCATCTCAACACGTTCTTTGTCCTGACGCGCCGCAAGCAACGCCGCCTCATTGACCAAGTTTTCAAGATCAGCGCCGGAAAATCCAGGAGTCCCTCGGGCAACTACCGAAAGGTCCACATCATCGGCAAGAGGCGACTTCCTGCTATGTACCTTCAGTATACCCTCACGCCCTCTTATATCCGGTATCGGCACTACGATTTGCCGGTCAAAGCGGCCAGGGCGTAAAAGCGCCGGATCAAGTATATCAGGACGGTTGGTAGCAGAGATCAATATAACCCCTTCGTTCGACTCAAACCCGTCCATCTCGACCAACAACTGGTTCAACGTCTGTTCGCGCTCATCGTGTCCTCCACCGAGTCCTGCCCCACGGTGTCGTCCAACAGCATCGATTTCATCAATAAATATAATGCATGGAGCATTCTTCTTGCCCTGAACAAAAAGGTCTCTAACACGTGAGGCCCCCACGCCCACAAACATTTCTACAAAATCAGACCCGCTGATACTGAAAAAAGGGACACCTGCCTCACCCGCTATAGCCCGGGCAAGGAGCGTCTTTCCAGTACCGGGTGCACCCATCAAGAGTACTCCTTTCGGGATCCTGCCGCCCAACCGAGTAAATTTCTTGGGGTCTTTTAGAAAAGCAACAATCTCTTCCAGCTCTTCTTTGGCCTCTTCAATGCCCGCAACATCCTTAAACGTAACCTTCGTGGATGTCTCCGACATAAGTCGCGCCCGACTCTTGCCAAAAGACATGGCCTTTCCACCTCCTGCCTGCATCTGGCGCATAAAAAAAATCCAGACGGCGATCAGAAGGATCATCGGGAACCACGAGACCAAGAGAGTCATATACCAGGGAGAATCATCAACCGGTTTGACTTTTATAGAAACGCCGCGATCCCTTAATGTCCTGATTAAGTCAACATCCTGAGGAGCAAATGTCTTAAACCGGGAGCCGCTGACATCGGTGCCGTATATCTCGGATCCCCTTATGACTACACCGGTAACATTCCCTCTCTCTACAGAAGCAAGAAATTCGCTGTAACTTATTTCGCTGTCTTGCACCCTCGGCTGATTAAACAAGTTGAATAACAGTATCATCATTAGGCTTATAACCAGCCATAAAGCTAAATTTTTGTAAAATGGACTCAAGAAATTCCTCCTTAATATTTTAGTCTAACAATTCACATTCTCGTATTGGCGCTACAAACAATAAAAATATCATGCTTGAATACTTATTGCAATTTCTTTCCCTGAACCGGGGGGAACTATTTAAATAGATTACAACCCGACAGCTCCATTTTCAAGACCCTTCTTGTTCGAGATGTAATCTTAACCAACTCGCTCAAGCGATACCCTCCAATCCATATAATAGCTCCATCGCTTAATACCGTAGGACATAGTCTGCGCACCCTTATCGGCACCTTATTATCAATGAAAAAATCCTTTACCTTTTTAGTCCCGGACAGTCCAAGAGGTCTGAAACGATCCCCAGGAACAAAGTTTCTGACAAGTAAGGGGAACCGAATGGCATCAAGGTCCAAAAATACGCAACACGGTCCTGCTTCGGCAACCGAAGCCGCATCCGGCTGGCAAGCAGAAAGTCTAAGTACTGCATCGACTTCCCGTATATAGACTTCTCCCTCGATATCGTCAATGGTGTAACAATAGGGAATTATGTCGCCAGGACGATGCGAATAAAAAAGGAGCGTTTTAGGCTCACGCATTATACACACCCTTCCGGGAAGGTCAAGACTGCGAGAGGGGTTTAAACATGTAATAAGGTCTTCTATCGCATCGATGTGCTTAAATTCGATCCGTTTTAAATCACCTTTTATGGCTGCAACTCCTTTTCTAATCACCCTTTTTCGAAGCGCAGGTAGTAGCTGTTGCAGCCCCTTCAGATCAAGCCCTATTAAATCCTCACCTTTTCTTGTAATAAGATCCTGGAAACTTATGGTTACAGTCTTTTCCCAAAAATCCTCTTCCTCCCGTAAGATGGTAGAAAGATGGTGTAACTGACTTATAATATTCGGGTTATGCTTTGATTTTAGATATGGAATAAGCTCGTGACGTATCCGGTTGCGAAGATATTTGAGGTTCTTATTCGACTCATCTGTCAAGTATTCGATCCGATTTTGGTCCAAAAAAGAAATTATCTCACTACGTGTCGTATCAATAAGGGGTCTGATAAACCTGTTGTCCCTGACCGGGGGAATCCCGGAAAGGCCGAGAGGACCCGCCCCTCTTAAAAAATGGATCAAAACCGATTCAGCATTATCTTCCAAATTATGCCCCAAAGCGATCTTTTGTGCAGAGTATTTGGCTGCTGTTTCATCATAAAACCGATATCTTACCTCACGTGCTGCGTGCTGAATAGATATATGGTGTAAAGATCGATAACGAGCAACGTCTTCTGAACCGATCTCACAAGGTATGCGAAGCCGTGCAGCAAGATCTGCTACAAAATTCGCCTCATGTTCCGCCTCACGGCGCAGGTTATGATTCAGATATGCCGCCACCAATCGGATAGACCATTTTTGTGCAATGGCTGCTAACACATGAAGGAGTGTTACTGAATCCGGGCCTCCGGATACCCCCACTAAAACGGTATCCCCGGGCGCCAACATTCGGTAATGACGAATAGTTTTCTCAACAACAACGATAAAAGGCCGGGAATCTTCGGCAGGTATATAGGATTTCATAAGAAGTTTTTTGATGGAGAATCCTTCAGGACCAAAAAATAGAGTGTACCGTACTGCTTCATATGTCCTGCGGCTATCTCAGCATAGTCCCCCTTCCCGCAAAAAAGGTCAACGCGGCCGGGCCCCTTGATCGCGCCGCCGGTGTCTTGATTAAAAACAAACCGGCTGCAGTCAATCCATGTGCGAATCTTCCCATCCTCAGCTACAATCGGTTTCTCAGTATGGATAAAGGCAAGGGCGCCCTTGGGGAAAAGTTTGGTATCTGTGGCAATCGACCGTCCAGGCGTAAGAGGCACTTCAATACATCCTAATGGACCTTCATCAACGAGTTCAAAAAAAACATAACTTTTGTTGTGGTTTAAAACGTATTCAATATCTTCCGGATGGGACATCAGGTAAGTACGTATCCGCTGCATCGACATCTCCTCATGGGCAATTTTACCTTCATCAATGAGTAACTTCCCGATACTCCTATATGAATGTCCGTTAGAGCAACTATAGTGGACTTTTAAAACCGTCCCATCTTCTAACACTACCTCTCCTGAGCCTTGAATATGAAGGAAAAAAAGGCCGATTGGGTCAGCAATCCATGCCAACTCATACCCCCTTTCTTCAAGTTGTCCCACTGTGTCAATCTCTGCGCGCGTATAATACGGGACCACGGTATGCCTCACATGTCGTCCTACAACATAGCGGCCTGACAGTTGAGGGTCAAACAGGCTCAAGTCTATTCGTGTCCAATCATCGGGGCGCCTATAGATAGGATACTGGTACTCTTCTGTACATACGAGGCTCCCTTGCATTACAGGTTCGTAGTAGCCGGTAAACAGAATTTTTCCTTTTCCGTCGGCACCTACTGAACGATATATCCAAAATAATTCTTTTATACGCTCACGAAGCTCTATTGCAGTCGGAACACTGTCAACTATGTCAATGAAAGTCTCCAATGACTTGACGACGTGTGCGGCCGAAAAGGTATCTGGTCCGAATTGAAACCGAGCAGAAGGAGAAAGCCGACTTAAATATTCAAGGCTCCGCAACGCCCCCTGTCTTGCGGAATCAAGATCCATGTCATCGACAAAATCAGGGCATTCCCATCGATTTACTCTTACCAATGCGTTGTCTCGAGTTATCGGTGTAGGCTTGAACAAGGTGCATGAGGCAAAAGCAATCAACGGCAAGCAACACAATATCAAAGCCTTCCACACCGTCCTGTTAGACCAAGCATCCCATTTCATTTCACTCAATTCCAATCTTCTGATTGCCGCTCAATAGCACTGACAGAGTATCCAATCGGGGGGATACTCTGTCTACTTTTACATATACCGTGTCGCCCGGACCTAAGTCCAGCCCACAATTCACAGGAAGCCATGTTTCCATCATAACATTAAGTAGTAGAATGATGTATCTATCATGCCGTTTCTCGACAACTAATGCCTCTATTTCCTCTCCCTTTATCTGCTCCAGATATCTTAACAGCCAATACCGTCTCCTCTTCTGTTGGACCGATATTATACGTCTCAGGGGTTCCTCAACAACCTGTATAACTCGGCGAATCTCATTTTTGCTATAAGTGCAAGAATTGTTGCCGATCCCCCCTTTAATCTGACGTTGCGTTACCAAGTCAAAGTACTTTCGTATGGGAGAGGTCCACGATGAATAGGCATCCAGTCCAAGTCCAGAATGCATATCCGCATCTGGGCTTATAACCACACGGCTAATAAGGCGTCTTTGCAACCAGTTCTGAAAAAACGTCCCACCTTCTGCACCCAACAAGCGTTCTCTTGGTCCGCCTTGCGATCGATATATCGCCGGTGTTCCTCTTTGCCTTAGAAATCTGCCGGCCAGCCAATTGGCCATAATCATAAATTCTGCGACCGTAATTCGACTCGGACTTTCTCTATTAATATGACTTAGTGATACTAACCTTTCATCGTCAATCGATATCTGAATTTCCGGAAATGTAAGTTGAAGAGCGCCCGCGTCTAACCTTTGCTTACGAAACTGTACGGCTAAAGCATAAAGTGCGGCAAGTTCTTTATCCGCTTCCAACATCTTATTTGCTTCATAATACGTGAATTGACGATCTACTCGAATAACACTTTCAACAAATTCAAATGACCTGACCTCGCCCGACCGGTCAATACCTATCATTAGACTTAAAGCCGGCTTATCTTCCTCTAACCTCAAACTGCACAATTGTTCAGAAATCTGTGGAGGAAACATCGGAATTCTTTTGTCCGGCATATATATAGAAGATGCACGGCACATCGCCTCCTGGTTCAAAAGAGAACCAGGATGAATAAAATGTGCTACATCTGCTACATGAACCCATACACGATACCCATCCTCTTCGTGTTCTATGCTCAAAGCATCATCAAAATCAAAGGTTCCTCGTCCATCTATAGTAAGTGTGGGAAGCCAGGTAAGATCCTTACGCAGCGAATTAACTCCAAGTGGTTGTCCCGCAGCATCACGACAAACTCGTTCAGCCCCATCTAAAATCTCTTTTGAAAAAGAATCAGGTACGTCATACTCAACAAGGATTAAATTTTCATCTGGGTCCCACACCCCTAACTTGACTAATATGTCAAAAAGAACATCCTTAGAATGAAAACCGGCACGATTGAGAAGGTCTCTGCCCAGTCTATAATGGGGGCTTTCTTTGTCAAAGACGTAAAAAGATTTTAATACCTCGATCAATTCATCCCCCCCGGGAGGGGAATTACCTATTCCTGTGTCCATCACGTCTCTCAACCAGTTGCCCCCCGCCTCAAGCATACGCTCCCGATCTGCTTCTTCCTTTTTCCGCTTTAAGAGTTGGTCCACCTGCTCCGCGGTACGAGGAGAAAATCGGTTTGTACCAAATTTAAAATAGAGCCGGTCTTCAAAGAAGGCACGCACTATAGCAGACACATGATCTTCGGAAGGGTTGTCCCCAAAATAGAGTTCAGCTATTGTCCTGGCATCAAACCACCTTTCTTCGTTATTCATGGCTTCCCATATTTCAAATACATTTACAGTTTTTTTCAGGCATTTCCTCTTAGCAATAATCTCAGCTAATCGCCCCAGCAAACCGTTCCTTCCCACCGAAATGTCAAGGCATTCTTTTGAGGCGCTGGTCAACCGTTTCTCCGACAGGCTTACCTCCCTGTTACTCTCGGTGAGAATACGTAACTTTTTCGGTTTTTCGTCAAGGACAACGCCACAAGTTATCTGTTTTTCTACTATATATTCCACAATTGTTCCTAATTTCATAAAAAACAAGATAACAATACGTGCCTTGAAAGTCAATGGAGTGGATTGTGTGAATTGTCCGCACCAGAACTCACTCAACGAAAAAAATTGTTTAATGAAAAGAAAAAGTGGTGTATTATTAATAAAAACGTAACCGTTCACGGGTTCAGGGTGAACTCTGAACCTGTGAACGCTTACATAAAATCTAAGCAAGGAGATTGTCTATGAAAAGACAGGACAGGCTGATCCAAGAAAAGATTCACGATCCCTATTATGAAGGAAAGAAGTATGCTGAACCAACAGTGTGCGGCGACTGTAGGTTGGTTTATGAAAATGGAAGGTGGATTGAGAAAGATCAAATGCCGGAAAACCCTAACATACAGTTATGTCCAGCCTGCCGGCGCATCAAAGACCGCTGTCCCGGGGGGTGCCTCTATCTATCGGGAAAATATTTTAAAATGTGCCGGCAAAACATCCTCAACCTTATAAAGAATACAGCTGATCAAGCTCGCGGCAAAGATCCCACAAAACGTATTATGTGGCAAACGTCGACTGAAACCGGCTTAGAGATTGCTACCACCGATGGACATTTAGCGCGTCGCCTCGGAGAAGCCATTTATCGTTCTCAAAAAGGTACACTTGACCTAAAATATGGGGATGAAGACAGACTTGTTCGTGTGTATTGGTGCCGAGAGAAATAGGTTTGTGACTTAGCGTGTGTTGTGTTTTTAGTAATTGACCGTGTCCGCTACATATGCTATAGAAATAATGTTAATAGTTAAGATAGCATGACATCATCATAATAATGTCTTGCACTTTAACCTCACGCATTCTTCAAATTGCCATAGGGAACTTTTTCTATGATAGAAGAAAATCCAAACGAAATTAAGTCTGCGGAAATAATAGTTGGAATTCCTTCTTATAACGAAGCTGATCTTATCTCCTATCCAACGAAAATAGCAAGCGAAGGACTGATAAAATATTTTGGAGATAAAAATTCTGTAATCATAAATTGTGACAACCACTCTGCCGACGGGACCAAAGAGGCTTTCATGGGAACTCCCACCGAGGTGCCTAAGGTATATCTGTCGACTCCTCCTGGGGTAAAAGGTAAAGGGAATAATTTTAAAAACCTCTTTCGGAAGGCTTGTGAACTTAGCGCAGAAGCAATAGTGGTTGTAGACGCCGATCTCAAGAGTATTACTCCCCGTTGGATCAAAAACCTTGGCCAGCCTCTTTTTGAAGATTTTGGTTTTGTAGCGCCTCTATATGTACGTCACAAATATGACGGGACAATTACCAACAACATCGCCTATCCGATGCTCCGCTCAATATATGGCCGCAGGGTTCGGCAACCGATCGGCGGCGACTTTGGTTTTTCCGGAAATCTATCAGAAATTTATTTAAAACAGAATATGTGGGAATCCGCTATCTCTCAATTCGGGATAGATATCTGGATGACGACAACCGCAATCACCAATAATATATCGATCTGTCAATCATTTATGGGAAGGCCTAAGATTCATAAGCCCAAAGACCCTAGCGCGGCCCTCGGGCCGATGTTTTCACAGGTGGTAGGGACCATATTTGATTTGATGATACAAGATACTGATTTTTGGAAAGAAATTAAATGGAGCAAGCCAACAGCCATATTCGGCTTCGGCCTTGGAGAGATTGAGATGCCCCCTGCCGTTGATGTAAACGTAGAACGTTTGCATCAAAACTTTCTTGAAGGAATGAATAAACATAGTGAGCTCTTGGGGCTACTTCTTTCCGAAGATATTTATAAAAAACTTAATGAAATAAAAACGCTCTCTTTTACAAATTTTGAACTTCCCGCTAATTTGTGGGCTATGATACTTACCCATTTTGCTGTGGCCTATAAAAACAAAGTGGTAGAAAGAACAAACATTATGGAGGCATTGATACCTCTTTATTTCGGTCGCACCTGTTCCTTTGTTCTTGAATCGGAGCCAATGACTACCCAACAAGCCGAAGAGATGATTGAGGAACAATGTATTATATTTGAAAGAGATAAGCCTTATCTTTTGAAAAAATGGTTAGAATAGAGCACAATTTTAAATTTTGCTTTTTTAGTGCATGAGCTAACTTAACCTCGGGGAGGTATTTATGGATAAGAATAAAGTTCTTATCGTGGATGATGAAGAGGTCATCCTCATGCTCTACAAAGAAGAGCTGGAGGAAGAGGGGTATGATGTCATCACTACCAGTGATGGTTATAAGCTCCTTGAAAAAATCGATACGGAGAAACCGGACTTAGTGCTTCTGGACATTAAAATGGCAGAGTACAATGGCCTTGACCTCTTGCAGGACATTCGGAAACAATTTTATAATATTCCTGTTATCCTTTGTTCCGCATACTCCTCGTTTAAAGGTGATCTGAAATCAATTGCCGCGGATTATTATGTGGTAAAAAGTTCTGATTTGAGTGAACTAAAGCAAAAGATCAAGATGGCTTTGGAAGGACGTCACTCGGCTGAATAGTTTGTTCCATCTGATCAAGCAACTAATTTTGCACCTCTCTTCTTACACACGTCTTTATAAATAACGGGGCCAAACTACACATTCTACAGGTTGAGGATAATGGATGCTGAAACACTAACCTTCCCAAAAGGAGGGATCGACGTTAATGAGTCAAAGGAGCTTACCGAAAAATACCCCATTGAAACCATGCTTCTCCCCTCTGAAGTCCACATTCTTCTAAACCAACATTTTGGTGCCCCAGGCAAGCCTCTGGTTAAAAAAAATATCTGAACCATGCTATGCCTAGGATCAAGATTTTTGCGAAATACAGGAGGCCCATTATATGGTGTTTAATGTACTTCTTTACACCTCTCTTGCCATCTTCATTCTCGGCCTGATCTACAAGATTTCTACCTGGTTCTCACGAAAAATCGGCATTTCGGCCAAAGACATCACAACTTCCGAGAGAATCTTTGCGGCTGCCAAAGGAATATTGGGAGTTATTTTCAGTTCAAAAATCCTGATCCTTATGAAGGTTTTCATACTTGATGTGCTGCTACAGAAAAGGATTCTGAAAGAAAATCTTCTCCGCTGGTTGATGCATATGCTCATATATGGCGGTTTCATGCTGTTGCTGCTTATGCATGCCCTTGCCGAGGTTATAACCGTATCCCTGTTTAGCGAGTATTATTCCACGCTAAACCCGTTTCTTTTCCTGAGAGATCTTTTCGGCGTTATGGTGATCGCCGGACTTGGGATTGCCGTATATCGACGGTTTGTACTAAAAGTGCCTCGTCTCAAGACCAACGCCATGGATCACTACGCTATCATTATCCTGGCCGTCATTATGATTTCGGGCGTACTTCTGGAAGGGACAAAAATCATGTCCCACACTGAGTTTCAGAACATGGTTGGGAATTGGAGCGGTCTGGTTGATGAAAAGGAAATACGAGTACTTGAAAGCTATTGGATTCAGGATCTTGGTGTGGTTTCCCCGAATGTGAAAGGTCCCTTTGATCAAGAAGTTTTGGCACGAGGCAGAGAGATTCACGAGATGAATTGCGCCGACTGTCATTCCTCTCCGAAATGGGCCTTTACAGGATATGCGGTGGCCAAAATCCTGAATCCGATTGCTTTAACGTTGGACCGGGTGGGAAGCTCTAACGTTTTGTGGTATATTCACATCCTTGCCTGCTTTTTTGGTCTGGCCTACCTCCCTTTCAGCAAGATGTTCCATATCATCGCCACCCCCATAAGTTTGCTTGCCAA
>DAOVGD010000105.1 GCA_030672555.1 Desulfobacterales bacterium | reverse complement strand
AGGGGTTTTTATTATGATATCAGATGTCAAGCGAATCATCGAACAGGTTAGCCGGGAGAGAGGAATAGATCGAAAGATTCTTATTGCCACCCTGGAAGAGGCGCTCAAATCCGCGGCCAGGAAGAAATTCGGGATAGATGTTGAAATCGAGGTAGGTTACAATGACGAATTGGGAGAAATAGAGGTATTTCAATTCAAGGACGTGGTGGAAAAGGTCGAAGATCCTGATCTGCAGCTCAGCCTTGGCGATGCTTTGGAGTTGGATTCCGAATCTGAGGTGGGTGACAGCCTCGGGGTTAAGATAGATATTAATAGTTTTGGACGAATAGCTGCTCAATCTGCCAAGCAGGTTATTATTCAAAGGATGAAAGATGCCGAGCGAGATGTAGTCTACGAAGATTTTATAGATCGCAAGGGAGAAATACTAAACGGTATTGTTCAGAGAATAGAAAAAGGGAACATCATTGTTAATCTTGGCCGGACCGAAGGAATAGTGCCGGTACGAGAACAGGTCCAAAGAGAGTATTATCGTCGTGGAGACAGAATTCGTACCTATGTATTGGATGTTCTACGCGATACAAGGGGCCCACAGGTTATTCTTTCCAGGAGCCATCCTAATTTTTTAATTATGCTGTTTAAGACAGAGGTCCCCGAAATTAGTGAGGGTATCGTAGATATAATGGGAGCGGCCCGTGAGCCGGGGAACAGGGCTAAAATTGCTGTAGTTTCTCGTGACAGTGATATCGATCCTGTAGGGGCATGTGTCGGCATGAAAGGGTCACGGGTTCAAAGTGTGGTTCAGGAGTTGCGAGGTGAAAAGATCGACATTATTGCATGGCATGCAGACGTGGCCAAATTTGTTTGTAACGCCTTGGCGCCCGCGGAAATCTCCCGGGTTATTGTTGATGAGAATAATAAATCAATGGAAGTGATCGTCCCTGATGAATTTTTGTCTGTGGCAATTGGGAAGGGCGGTCAAAACGTACGTTTGGCGTCCAAACTTACGGGGTGGCGAATAGACGTTAAAAGCGAAGAAAAATATAGCGATGCCTTACGTACCGGCTATGAATCCTTATTGGCCTTACCCGGAATGGAGAAAGAGATCGCAGATGCCTTATATGAAGCAGGTTGTTATTCAATAGAGGAGCTGAGCAAGGCAACCGCAGATGAATTAATACAGGTCAAAGGGATCGATGCTGAAAAGGCCGAGGATTTTATAGAAGCGGCTAAAGAGACGTTGCAAGAAGGTGCTAAGAGTGCTGAACCCGTAGAAGAGACAGGTATTACATCTGAATCAGAACCGTCGGTAGGTATTGAAGAGGCTGAAACCTCTGTGGATGAGGAGGAGGGTGAGGCCTCGATTGAAGAAGCATAGACCGGAAAGGTCGTGTATCGGTTGCGGAAGGAAGCAGGCAAAAAACGAACTTATCCGGTTTGTCTGTGATAATGAAGGCCGCGTAAGACCGGACATTCAACAGAAACTTGGAGGGCGTGGAGGGTATCTTTGCTTCAATGAAAAATGCCTGAAAGCAGCCATCCGTGGGAATAAGTTTAGTAGAGCATTTCGAAGAAAGGTTGAGACCTTTGAAAAAGATGAGGTTGTATTAGTTCGATCGGAACTAATAGATTAGACGTTTTAGGGGGAATCGATGGCCAAAGCCAGAATTTATGAAATTGCTAAAGAATTTGGCATAACTAATAAAGTGCTTTTGGAAAAACTGAAAGAGATGAATATTCCTGTGAAAAATCATATGAGTGTATTGGATGATTCTGAAGTGGCACGTGTCAAGGATACACTCTTTGGGAAAAAAGAAAAAAGAGGCGTTGTCGAGCAAAAGAGGATTAAAACCACGGTAATTCGCAGACGCAGATTAGCTAAAAAGGCGCCGGAACCCGTTGAAACAGAAGAAAAGGTTGTTGAAGAGGAGCAACCGGCTGAGGGAGTCGTTTCTCCTGTGCCGGAAGTGCCGGAGGTAGACAAGGTCCATAAAATAGAGGAAAAGAGGGTGGCTCCTGAACGCGAGGAGCCGGTTGCTGAGGCGCCCAAACCTGAAAAAAAGGCCAAGCCGAAAAAGAGACAAAAGAAAGAAGAGACAGCTAAGATTATCAGCATGCCTACACCAATAACACCCGTTGTTCCTGTTGAGCCGGAGATAAAGGAAGAGATAACAGCAGAAGAGGCGGTTCCGTCCAAGGAAAAAGTTAAGCCTTCCAAGCGTAAGAAGGCTGGAGAAGTTACAGAGCTCGAAAAAGTAAAGAAAAAACCAAAGAAAAGACTTATCGAGATAGAACAGGAGAAGGGGTTTTTCAAGAAGAAAACCTCGTTTCGTAATAAAGCGGTTATTGAAGGGGCTGCCCTCTATGACAGAAGAGCAAGAGGGAAGAAAAAGAGAGCAAAAGGCGGCCTGAAGGCTGTAGCAAAGACCACTATTACAACTCCCAAGGCGATTAAACGCCGACTCAAAATAGATGATGCCATTGCGGTATCAGAGTTAGCTAAACGCATGGGCGTCAAGGCGGCTGAACTCATCAAGGCGCTGATTGGATTAGGTGTAATGGCAAGTCTGAATCAGGCATTGGATTTTGAAACAGCTTCCCTACTGGCCACCGAATTTGACTATGAAGTGGAAAGGGCTGTATTTGAAGAGGAAGCAATAATCGGTGAGGAGACAGACGATCCAACAAAATTGAAACCAAGACCCCCAGTGGTAACAATTATGGGCCATGTTGATCACGGTAAGACCTCACTGCTGGATGTGATACGCAACACAAACGTGACCGCGGGTGAGGCTGGTGGAATTACCCAGCATATTGGCGCCTATCATGTGAAGGTAGGGGATGGTATTGTTTCCTTTTTGGATACCCCGGGGCATGAGGCGTTTACAGCTATGCGAGCCCGTGGAGCAGATGTAACGGACATTGTTGTATTAGTGGTTGCTGCCGATGACGGTGTGATGCCTCAAACGGTTGAAGCTATAAACCATTCCAGGGCGGCAAATGTGCCTATTATTGTGGCAGTGAACAAGATTGACAAACCAAACGCGGAACCGGATCGTATAAAACGCGAATTGGCGGAACAGGGGCTCAGCCCGGAAGAATGGGGCGGAGACACTATATTCGTAGAAGTTTCTGCCAAACAAGGGGAGGGGATCGACAGCCTTTTAGAAATGATTCTTCTTCAAGCGGAGGTAATGGAGCTAAAAGCGAATCCCGACAAATTGGCTCGAGGTCGTGTCGTTGAAGCGAGTCTCGATGTAGGGCAGGGGCCTGTTGCTACAGTCCTGGTACAAAGCGGCACTCTTCATCCAGGGGATGCAGTGGTCTGCGGGGCTCATTACGGTAAAATCAGAGCGATGAGAGATTCTGCCGGAAATCGCGTTGATAAAGCAGGGCCATCTATACCGGTGGAGATCGTTGGACTGTCTGGCGTCCCTATGGCTGGTGATGAATTTGTAGCGCTTGTTGATGAAAAGAGGGCCAAGCAGGTTAGCCTTCATCGCCTTGAACAACAGCGGGCAAAGGAGTTGGCTAAGACAAGCAAGCTGTCTCTGGAGAGCCTTTTTGAACAGATGGAAGAAGGTGAGGTCAAGGATCTGAATCTCATTATTCGCGCTGATGTCCAGGGATCGATTGAAGCCTTGGCTGACGCACTTACCAAGATTCCATCTTCAGAAGTGAAGATTAATATCGTTCATTCGGCTACTGGTACGATAACCGAATCTGATATTATGCTTGCTTCCGCCTCTAACGCTATTGTGGTCGGCTTCAACGTTAGGCCCAATTCCAAGGTTCAGGAACTCGCGAACCAGGAAAATGTTGATATCCGCTTTTATGATGTAATCTATAATGCCATCAACGACATCAAGGGGGCCATTGTCGGGATGATGGCTTCAACCTATGAGGAACATATTTACGGAAAGGCCGAAGTACGACAGACATTTGTTATTCCCAAAATTGGCACCATTGCCGGATGTCATGTTACCGAAGGCAAGATTGTCCGGAATTCCCAGGCACGACTCCTTCGCGACGGAGTGGTGATCTATAACGGGAAACTCGATTCTCTGAGACGCTTTAAGGATGATGTTAAAGAGGTTCAGACAGGGTATGAATGTGGTATAGGTATAGCCAACTACAATGATATCAAAGTCAACGATGTTATAGAATGTTATTATGAAGAGGAGATTAAGCCGAAACTTTAGGATTTTGGATTGCGGATTGCGGATTTGGGATTATTCCTGCGGAGGATTTACAACATTGGGGCCGCCCGAAGAGCATCGAGTTCGTTTACATCGAAATGATGTGCAATCAAAATTCCGAAATCCGCAATCCAAAATCCTAACGCTATGGTTATAGGAATCGGTTCTATTGTTTTAAGAATCCCGGGGAATTGTTCTCTTAAGGGAAAGCGGAAGATTGTCAAAAGCGTAGTGGGAAAAATTCGCAACACATTTAATGCCTCTGCCGCAGAAGTTGCGGACAATGATGTTCTCCAGCGGGCGGAAATCGGTTTTGCGTTGGTTGGTAATGATCGGCGGTATATCAATTCGAAACTGGATAAGGTTTTTAATATGGTTGATGATATGCATGTGGCCGAAATTATCGATTCAAAGGCGGAGATTATCAGCTTATGACAGAGGTTAAACGGACAAACAGAGTTTCAGGTCTGATTCAGGCTGAAGTGTCGGATCTTTTGTTGAAAAAAATCAAAGATCCGCGTCTATCGTTGGTGACGATTACAGGCGTCAAGGTTAGCAGCGACTTGAAGATAGCTCGTATCTATTTTTGTATGGGGAGCAGTAAAAGGTCGAAAGAAGAAGTGCTGGCAGGTTTTAAAAGCGCTGTCGGGTTTATGAGAAGAGAACTGGGACATCACCTCAAACTGAGGTACGTCCCGGCGTTAGCCTTCTATTATGATGAATCTTTTGATTATGGTGATCATATTGATCGGATCCTGAGAGACTTACATGACAAGTAACTTACTTAAACAAGCAGCAGCTTTTATAAAGACTGAAGACCGGTTCTTGATTACCACTCATGTCAATCCGGATGGAGACGCCATGGGTTCCTCTTTAGCTCTGGGCGAAATTTTAAAAATGATAGGGAAAGAGGTTGTATATTATTGCGATAGCCCTGTCCCCGATCAATATCTTTTTTTGCCTGGCGTGGATCAATTCACAAGAAATTTTGCTGACATAGAACCATTTAATGTGGTTGTTGTCATTGATTGTGGTGATTTGGAGCGATTGGGAGATATTTCAAAAAAGATCGGAGAGACAGAAACCGTCCTCAACATTGATCATCATATGACTAATAACATACCCGGGGAATTGCGATTAGTCGATGCAAACGCCTGCGCGGCAGCCGAAATTGTGTATCGCCTTATCAAAGAGTTGGAGCAACCGATTACACACGCGGTAGCTTTAAATCTTTATACAGCGATCTTAACAGATACGGGGTCATTTCGATTTTCTAATACGAACAGAGCCGCGTTTAAAATGTGTGAAGAGCTGGTAGAATTGGGGGTTGTACCCCAGCTTGTGGCACAACAGGTATACGGCACCTATTCTGAGGGACGTCTAAGACTTTTGACTGAAGTTCTGAATTCTTTGGAAATTTCCCCCAATAAAATATTTGCAATGGTAACGGTTACGCACGCAATGATGACAAAGACGAGAACCGGCCCCGGGGATATCAACGGATTTGTTGACTACCCTCGATTCATCAAGGGGACAGAGTTTGCTGCCCTTGCACGGGAGATCAATGAGAAAAAAATCCACGTCAGCCTTCGTTCAAAAGGAAAAGTGGACGTGTCGGAGATAGCAGAAAGGTTTGGCGGTGGGGGGCACTTCACCGCATCGGGGTTCAATATGGAGGGGACTCTCGAGTCGGTTAAGACCCACTTGTTTCAGATTGCTGATTCAGTCGAGAAGTCGAGTCAGCTATGAGCTATGGCTATGAGCTATTTTGATGGACGGAGTTTTGTTGGTAGACAAGCCCCTAGGTATTACTTCTGCGAGGGTGGTGGCAAAGTTAAAGCGACTTTTAAATGTCAAGAAGGTAGGGCATACCGGAACATTGGATCCCTTTGCAACAGGACTTTTGGTCTGTTGTATCAATAAAGCTACCCGTCTGGCAGGGATTTTGGAGTCTCTGACAAAGGTTTATGAGGGCACGCTGTGGCTTGGGATTCGTACAGATACCCAAGATGCCACCGGCAGGATAATTTCCGAAACGACTGATTTGGCCCTGGCTGAAAGCGAAATTGAGAGTACATGTGCGAAGTTTATAGGAACTATGGAACAGGTGCCTCCCATGTTTTCAGCGCTGAAACACAAGGGTGTCCCGCTTTATAAGCTTGCACGTTCAGGGAAAGGGATCGTAAAGCCACCACGGCAGATAACGATTCACTCCCTGGAAGTACTTCAGGTAGAGTTGCCCAAAGTCCGTTTTAAGGTTTGTTGTTCCAAGGGGACTTATATTCGAACATTAGCATCCGATATCGGAGATGCCTTGGGGTGCGGTGGACATCTGGCGGGTTTAAGGCGCCTTGCCTGCGGGGAATTTAAGGTTGAAGATGCCATGACATTAGATGAGCTTACAGATGTAGTACAAGGAGGTTGTATTGGTAAGCGGGTCATTACTATGAATGAAGCCCTTAAAGGGATTCCCGAGGTTATAGTTAATGACGAAATGGCGGGAGATATCCTTTGCGGAAGGCCACTGGCAGAGAGTGATCTTGAAACGTTTGAACAGGGTGCATCACCATGGCTCAAGGTGGTTGACTCACAAAAAAGACTTATTGCGGTGGTTCGCCATGACGCCAACGGTGAGAATTATCGGTATTATGCTGTATTTCCACGTTGAACTTTGAAGATATATTCTTCAAATCATATGGTAGTCCAGATAACTGCTGATAGAGTACTGGAGTGATGGAGTATTGGAGTAATGGAGTATTGGAATATAGCGCAGGAAAAACTTACGAAACTGAAATCACTGTTAGTGGTCAGCTTTCAGTTATGAGCTATGAGCTTTCAGCTATGCCCATAACTCCAGTACTCCATCACTCCATTACTTCGTAATAGAGGTTAATAATTAAGGAGGAGAGTTAAAGTGCATCTAACCACGGAAGAAAAAAAAGCAATAATAGACAAATTTAAATTGCACGGAAAGGATACGGGCTCCCCGGAAGTCCAGATCGCTCTTTTAACGAGCAGAATTACCCATTTAACAGAACATTTTAAGGTCCATAAAAAGGATCATCACTCAAGACGCGGCTTGTTGAAATTAGTAGGCGGTCGTCGAAGATTATTAAACTATCTCAAGAGTAAAGACGTAAGTCGCTATAAAACCCTTATTAAGTCTCTTTCGCTGAGAAAGTAGCTTTGGACAGCCCTTTGGGCAATAACGAGAAGATTAAAATTTAAAAAGGAATATATTAATGGCTTTTAAATTTGAAACTGAGTTGGGGGGGAAAACGCTTACCCTTGAGACCGGCCGTATAGCAAGACAGGCCGACGGAGCTGTTTTGGCCCAGTATGGAGAAACAGTTGTTTTGGTAGCATCAGTGGCTAGCAAACAGGTTAGAGAAGGGCTCGATTTTATACCCCTTACTGTGGAATATATGGAAAAAGGGTATGCTGCGGGCAGAATCCCCGGGAATTATTTCCGGAGGGAGATTGGACGGCCAAGCGAAAAAGAGACCCTTACAGCCCGTATTATAGATCGTCCTATCCGGCCGCTCTTTCCTAAAGAATACCGGAACGAAACCCAGGTTATCGCCACAGTCTTGTCCATGGACAAGGAAAATGAACCGGATGTCCTTGCTCTGATCGGGGCGTCTGCAGCCCTTGAGGTTTCAGGCATACCGTTTGCCGGACCTGTTGCGGCGGTTAGGGTGGGAAAGATTGAAGGGAGTTTGAAAATTAATCCCACGATTCAGGAGTGGGAAGCGAGTACCATCAATCTCATTGTGGCCGGCACCGAGGAAGCAGTAGTGATGGTAGAAGGGGAGGGCAATAATGTCTCTGAATCCGAGATGCTGGAGGCGATTTTTTTCGGGCATCGAGAGATGCAGCCGATACTCGAAATTCAAAAAAAACTGAGAGAGGCGACCGGAAAACAAAAAAGAATAGTAGCTGAAGTTGCAAAGGATGAAGTGCTGGCGGCAGAGGTTGAAAAGCTCGTGTTTGCTCAAATCCAGGAGGCAATTCAAGTCCCCGAAAAACTTCCAAGACAGGATAAGTTGGAGGAAATCAAAGAAAATCTCCTGAATACATTAAGTGAAACATGGGAAGATAGAACAGAGGAAATAGAACAGTTTTTTTACGAACTGGAACGACGAGCCGTACGTGAGTTGGCAATAGAAGAGGGCAAGCGGGTTGATGGACGTCGCTTTGATGAGGTTCGAGAGATTACATGTGAGATCGGAATACTTCCCAGGGCCCATGGGTCGTGTCTGTTTACCCGGGGTGAGACGCAAGCTCTCGGAAGCGTGACACTCGGTTCCACAGGGGATGAACAACGTATGGAGACATTGAATGGCGAGGTCTTCAGGCCCTTTATGTTACATTACAATTTTCCACCTTATTGTGTAAACGAAGTAAAACGCTTGGGAGGCCCTGGGCGGCGTGAGATCGGACACGGCGCTTTGGCCAATAGAGCGGTCGCAAAAATTCTGCCGGATCCGGAAGAGTTTGCTTACACCATCCGAATCGTTTCCGAAATTATGGAATCAAACGGTTCCTCTTCTATGGCTACGGTATGTGCCAGCAGTATGGCATTGATGGACGCAGGCGTGCCTGTGAAGGAACCGGTTGCCGGTATAGCCATGGGCTTGATGAAAGAAAGTGAGAAAGTCATTATACTATCTGACATCCTGGGTGATGAGGATCATATGGGTGATATGGACTTTAAGGTCGCCGGCACGCGTGAAGGGATTAACGCGCTTCAGATGGATATAAAGATCAATGGCTTGACAAAGGATATTATGGAAAAGGCTTTGGAGCAAGCCAGAACAGGAAGATTGTTTATCCTTGACAAGATGGCCGAGACTATCAAAGAATCTCGATCGGAGATTTCTCCGCATGCGCCAATGGTCTTTACACTGAAAATCAATCCCGATAAGATACGAGACATAATAGGGCCTGGGGGGAAGGTAATTCGGGCCATTCAAATGGAGACCGGCACACGTCTCGATGTGGATGATTTAGGGAGTGTCAAGATAACAGCCGAGAACGAAGACCTCGGCAAAAAGGCCCTCAAAATGGTCGAAGATATTGTTCAGGAGGTTGAAGTGGGGGCCCTCTATGATGGAACCGTTCGCAAGATCATGGACTTTGGGGCATTTGTGGAAGTACTCCCTGGAACTGACGGGCTGGTACATATATCCCAGCTTGATTTCAAACCTGTTCAACGGGTCACTGATATCTTGAAGGTAGGGGATAAAGTAAAGGTTAAGGTGCTCGAAGTGAACCGCGACGGCAAGATCAGACTTAGCCGTAAGGCCGCTTTAAGGGCGGAAAGCAATAAGGAATGAGCGGAGTAGAGAAGTCGGCTCTTCGTATTCGCAAGTTGCGTCCGGAACAGGATGCGGATATCTCGTTGCCAAAGTATATGACTCCACATGCATCGGGTATGGATATTTGTGCTGCTGTCAAGGAGCCAATCGTATTAGCGCCTGGAGAGATTGTGTTGGTTCCAACAGGTTTTGCTATGGCCATACCACGGGGATTTGAAGCTCAGATCCGTCCTCGCAGCGGTCTTGCCGTGAAACATGGGATCGGGCTGATCAATTCTCCCGGAACAATAGATTCAGACTATCGAGGAGAAGTGGGGGTCGCGCTGGTCAATTTTGGCAATAAACCGTATACCATAAAGCGGGGCGATCGAATCGCCCAAATGGTAATCCAAAAAGTCTACCAGTTACAGCCAGAGGAAGTAGAAATGTTGGATGAGACCTCCAGAAATACAGGTGGGTTTGGTCATACGGGAATTTCCTAATCCCTAAATTCATTTAACAGCATAGACACCGCGGTCTTTCTTTACAATTTTGCCCTGCTTTACAAGCCTGAATATAACATTGGATGCCTGTTTGCTTTCAAGTCCTGTTGCTGTTCTTACCGCACCTACCGTGACACCCTTGGGAGATTTTCGGATAACATCGAGGACTTGTTCTGTAGCCGATTTTTTGCCGGGTGCAGCTTTTGGAGCGGCTTTCTTCGTCTTTTTTACTGCTGTTTTCTTTGCAGGAGCAGCTTTTTTGACTGAACGCGCCTTTGTCGGTTTTTTCTTCCTTGTTGTTGCTTTTGCCTGTGTTTTAGTGGTTGTTATACTCTTTGCTACAATTTTTTCCAACGCTTCTAATCTCTTAATAAGTTCCTTGAGCGTCTTATACGTCGGAAGCTTCATGCCTTCAATTATTGTTTCAAACGCCTTTTTGACATCTTTCATGATATGTACTCCATTTTTTTTGTTAGTAATCTACTTTTTTCTTCAATTCTCTCCCGCACTTGAAGAACGGAAGTTTTTTGGACTTAACCTCGACAGAGTCACCGGTCTTAGGATTTCTTCCCACATACCCGGTGTATTTTTTTACAAAAAAACTGCAAAACCCCCGGATCTCTGCTCTGTCGCCCCTTTCAAGAGCATTTGATATTGCATCAAAAAAGGTATTCACAACTTTTTCGGCGTCACCTTTTGTTATGTTAGCCTCTTTTTTTAAAACGTCAACAAGAGTCGCCTTGTTCATCTGTCCTCCTGTAAC
>DAOVGD010000026.1 GCA_030672555.1 Desulfobacterales bacterium | reverse complement strand
TTAACTAAGGGGAAAGGAGGGAAATCTATGGGGACTCGCAAAACCAGAATTATCGCTGTAATAAACGAAAAAGGGGGCGTTGGAAAGACTGTTACGGTAATCAACCTGGGGGCAGCTCTTTCAAAGTTGGGGAAAAAGGTCCTTATAGTGGACGTGGATCCTCAGTTCAATTCCACCAGAGGGTTAGGCGTAACAGTAAAAGATGATGATCACACGGTCTATGACATCATAAGCTCCCCGGATGGCACCCCTGCGTCGTCGAGTATCATGTCTACTCAATGGGAAGGGCTTGACTTGATCCCATCCCATATCGATCTCTCCGGAGCAGAAGTAGAACTGGTTGATGCACCAGGCCGCGAAAACCGTCTAAAGGCGGGACTCGATCCAATCAAGAAGAACTATGATTTTATTATACTGGACACACCGCCCAGTCTTTCACTGCTGACCGTAAATGTCCTTGTCTTTGCCAGAGAAGTATTTGTACCATGCCAGACCCATCCATATGCTTATACTGCTCTTGACTCACTGGTTGAGACAATTGACAGTATACGCGAGAATATTAATCCAGGGTTAAAGATTACAGGAGTTATTGCTACTTTTTACGATAAACGGACACGAGTAGGACATAGTATTCTGGAAAAATTACAAAAAGACAAACGATTCTCAAGAAAACTTTTTAACACGATTATCCGGAGTAATATAACTGTAGCGGAAAGCGCCTATTACAGCAAGCCGGTAGTTTTTTATGATAAACATAGCCACGGCGCTATCGACTACATGAATTTGGCCCAGGAGGTACTCGAAAGAAGTTGAGAAATCTCTGTTGAGAAATCTCTTTACAACTCATCCTCAATTTTATATAATCCCTTTTCATGTCTGGCTAATCGATTGAGATTAAGTCGATTGAAAGGATATTCTGATGGGACGAGATAGTTTATTGAAAGGGACAGAAGAAAAAAAGGAAAAAGCAAAGAAAAAATCAAAAGAGACAAAAACCTCGCAAGAAGTCCCTGAAGCAAAATCTAAAATAGAAGAAAAAGAGCCCAAATCCACCCCCGCTCAAGTCGCAGATGTTATAGAGGGAACAGTAACCCAGACGACAGAAGAGCCCGAAAAAGAACTGGTGCAAGAACCGGTTGAGAAACCGGAATCGCATAAAGAACCTGTATTTGTAAAACCGGAGGTAACGATGCCAAGTATACAAAAGACAGAAAAAAACACTATCTGGATTTACGGCGGAGCCGCCGTACTCTTATTGTTGTTAGTCCTTCTCACCGCAAGTTTTACCAATTCAAACATCTTTGCTTTTAAACAAAAAGATAATACCGTTGAATTGTGGGGAGGGTATTTTGCCCCTATGGGAATGGGTACTGTAAGAACGTTCTCAGACCTTGTGCTTCCTACTGATGAAGAGGGCAAAACAATTATTAAGGATACGTATACCAAGGGAGAGGCCTATGATATCGTGTTCCAATATTTCCTGGCCAAGGCGGATGAAGCGCTAAGCCGTCAGGAAGTACCTGATCTTAAAGAGATCAATGCCCTCCTGGAAGAAGCGCGGAAGTATGCCTTAACTGATAGCGCAAAAGAGACGGTTAGTTTAAGAAAGAACGGACTCCGCTTCCTGGTTCTCATGGGCAAAGTTAACCTGGCGTTGGCCAGAAATACAGCAGAAGATTTAATCGCTGCACAAGAGCATCTTGCTGAAATCGATCAGATCGCAGCGACCCCTATTCAACGGCAAATGGCAAAAGAAAAAGCATCTGCCATTAACTCAGCCCTCGAGAAACTCAGCGCTGAGGGAAAAGACTAATACCATTCAGGGTTCAAGGTTTAGGGTTCACTGTTCAAGGTTCAAGGTTTAGGGTTCACTGTTAATCGCTCTCCAACCCTGACCCCTAAAAAAAAAGTAACTACTCAAGTTGTTAGGTTCAGGGTTGATCGCTTTCTAACCTTGAACCGTGAACCCTGGAACTGTGAACCCTGGAACTGTGAACCTGAGTAGTTACAAAAAAAAACTACTTAAACATTCCCTTCCTGACCACCGTAATCCCCCTCGGCGTGACCGTAAAACGCGCACGATCTTTGGAAGGGTTATATCCTATTTCCGTGTATGGAGGGATATTGTTGCCCTTGTCAATAATCGTCTTCATAATCTTGCAGTGCCTCCCTATTACTACATCCGACATAATGACCGATTCTCTTACCTCCGCCCAACTCCTCACAAGGACATTGGAGGAAAGGACAGAATTAGTCACTTTCCCACCACTAATGATAGAGCCCTGAGAGACAATAGAATCTAAAATCATCCCGATCCGTTTATTCTCCCGATCATTGAAAACAGTCTTTACCGGCGGACACTGGTTTTGAAACGTTCGTAGCGGCCAGTTTTCACCGTAAAGATTAAATAAGGGATCAACCCCGGTCAAATCCATGTTGGCATTCCAGTAGGCGTCTAAGTCCCCGACATCTCGCCAATAAGAAGAATCCCGCACCCTTTCTTCCAGCTTTTTGACGCGTTCGCCGTTTTCAAGAGTGATATACACATAATCCTTGATCTGATTTTCCTTTTTGTAGGGATAAGCGTAAACCGGATATTTCTCCGTCATCATCGGAATGATCTCTTTGCCGAAATCATTTTGATCCGTCTCTTTCAACACCTCAACCATGGTCCCTTTTTCAAACATATAGATTCCCATTGAGACCAGAACATGATCCGGATCTCCCGGTATTGTCTTGGGCTCTCCTGTTGGTTTTTCCTCAAA
>DAOVGD010000159.1 GCA_030672555.1 Desulfobacterales bacterium | reverse complement strand
AAGAAGCTTTTCTTGTTATTATTATATGATATCATGGCTTGTTCTCTTCTCTTTTGTAAAATTTCGTTCATTATAGTTATCGACAAGGTTTACTCACTTTGTAATGACCTTTTTTGTACATACTGCGCAGAGAAGATTTGCAATGCATATGCCATGACGCAAGAGTGTATATAACATGCTGAAATAGTGTAAGATATGCTGTAGCCAATAGGACAAATAAAATGAAATGTGTATGTTTTATTGTACGAAGTGATTCTTTTTTATGTAGTATGACACCGTGCTTCAATACCGAAGATTGTCATATATAGAGGAAAAAAGAGGTGAGTTATTGAATAGGTGTGATGAAGTGAGATCGGGAAGATAACTGGAAGGTATCTTATAAAATCATTTTGCTATGAGCAAGAAGGGAGGATGCCCTCTGTGCCAGCCTACATTTGTATCCCTTATCCTCCAACGCCTTTGCCAACGCTTGCTGTGCTCTGCGTTCGCCGTGAACCAGCTTGATTTTCCGCGGTTTTTCGGATATCGACTCAACCCACTCAATCAGTCCTTTTTGATCGGCATGGGCAGAGTACCCGGCCAGAGTGTTAACCTTTGCCTTTATGACCACTCTTTTTCCCTCCAGATAAACATAGCCTCCGCGCCTTTTACTATACTTTATGATATTCCTTCCCGGACTTCCCCTGGCCTGGTATCCCACGAAAAAGATATCATTTGCTTGTCTTGCGAGCCCTGTCTTAAGGTGATCGATAATTCTTCCACCTGTACACATCCCGCTCCCGGCAATGATTACGGCAGGGCCTGGCAGGTCCAGGAGTCTCAGGTGATCTTCGTAGTCTTTTACCGCATAAAGATAGTCAAAATCGATGGGGTGGTCCCCATGAGAACGGAGGTGTCGTGCCTCATTATCCCAGTACTTAGAAAGGTTGGAATAAATTCTCGTGACCTCAAGCCCGAGCGGAGAATCTACAAATACAGGGGGCCTTGATGCGAAGCTCAAAACCGGAAATGCCTGCTGATAGTGGGGATCTGAAAATAGCCTGTCCATTTCATAGATCAATTCCTGCGTACGTCCTAATGCAAACGCAGGGATATATACCTTTCCCCGATCAGACAACGCCTGTGCCAGGACGTTTCCAAGCCTTTGGACCCTTTGCTGTCTATGTTCGTGGAGTCTGTCGCCATACGTTGATTCAAGAACCAGGAGATCGGCTGGTTCGGGGACATCAGGATCAGGCAGGATAGGGGCGTCTTTTCCTCCGAGGTCTCCCGAAAATATTACTGACCAGTCTGGATTGTTCAATTCAAAGCGGATAAAGCATGACCCCAGAATGTGCCCTGTCCGACCGAGTGTGAATTTCATACCCTTTTTCAAGTCAAATTTCTGGCCGTATTCAAAACCCCATGATAGATCGTCTATGGTTTGTTCCAGTTTCATGATTTCGCGTTCTGTCATGGAAGAAAATCCCATGCTATCTCTTAGCATTGGCCCCAGCAAAGCCTTTGTGGGGTGGGTGGTAATGATCTCGCCTTTGAAGCCATTTTGAATGAGGTCCGGGAGACGTCCGATGTGGTCTATATGAGCGTGAGTGAAAAAGAGGTAATCCAGTTCTGACGGCTTAACAGGCCAGCGTTCCATTGGAACGACCGGATCGCTGCCTTGCGCAATCCCGCAGTCAACCATAATATTCAGACCTTTTATCTGTAACAGGTGGCAGGAACCGGTTACTGCATGTTCTCCTCCGAGGTGGATTATCGGGTTCATTACGTTGTCCTCAAAGCTGATGGTTCATTGCTGAAAGCTTATGGCTGATAGTGGTGAGGCCAGAAGAGAGATTTTGATAACCCTGTAAATTACGTCTGAGATTTTTTTGACAGTATGTATGATACAAGATAAGATAAAATTCTATTTATTTCAAGATAAGAACTATCCAGAATATCCTGTCTAAGAACTCTTTTTTCAGTGCCTTGTAAATCTGCAAGCTATTTAACTGTAGATTCCGGCCTAAGCGTGCCACCTTTTTTGGCTGTCTTTTTCCCGCCGTTTTGGTTGGCACGATAGTCTGGGTCGGTTGCCATTCTTTTGCGTTGCCAGCGTCTCTTTCTGGCTCGCTGACAGGCCGACCGATTGCAATATTCTTGGTCTTTTACACGGGGATTTGGACGAAAAAGACATCCACACTTGGCACATCGGTTTTTTTGATTCATGGACTCCCTCCTTGAGAATCCATAAACCAAGCATAGCGATCAGCAAAGGGGAAGAATAAGAACTATATTCAAAGTAAATGAGAGTGATAAGTTGTGGTAGGAAGAAAAGGAAGGATATACGTCAATG
>DAOVGD010000150.1 GCA_030672555.1 Desulfobacterales bacterium | reverse complement strand
GATGGGAACAAATGTGCTGGCTGGTAACAAAACAGAATCAATCCTTGATGCGTACAGGGCAACCGTGGGGGGAAAAAAGCACAACTTTTCAGTGCCTCCTAAATGGGATGGTCGGGCAGCCGAGAGAATATGGAAGATATTGTTGAATGGGCGCTCATGAGCCAATGCACCTAAGCCGAGGGGTTAAATGGAAAACAGCCGGAATTATAATAAAGGGATGATACACCACAAAGACCACAAAGGAACACGAAGATTGGAACTTGATGTGTTATCAAATCGGGTTATTGGATGTGCGTTAGAAGTACATCGGCATTTAGGGCCTGGTTTGCTTGAGTTTTACCCTGTTAAGTTAGAAAGCGTGCGACATGTATTACGTTTATGTTCTCCTCAGTGATAAAGATAATGCATTTTATACGGGATTCACTGATGACTTAAGAAGAAGAGTTGCCGAACACAATACCGGTAGGGTTCGATCAACGGCTAAAAGACGACCTTTGAGATTGGTTTATTATGAAGCCTGCTTGCATAAAGGTGATGCTACTCATAGAGAAAGATATCTCAAGACTACGTTTGGGAAACAATATATAAGAGGTAGACTCAAGAATCATTTGGCAGAGTTCGTTATTGATACTTAACAGGGCAGGTGAACAGTGCCTTGCCCATGAGTTACAAGTGTCAGGAATACTATTCAAGTTACAGTATCCCCTGCCTGTGGAATACAAAGGGATCAAGCTTGACTGTGGCTATCGGATTGACTTGCTTGTAGACGGTGGTCTCATTGTTGAGTTAAAGAGTGTGGACAATATCTTGCCAATTCATCAAGCACAATTGCTTACGTATATGAAGCTATCCGATATTTCGTTGGGTTTATTGATAAATTTCAATGTCAAATACCTAAAAGACGGAATCAAACGCATGATTTTATAACCCCTTCGTGTTCTTTGTGTTCTTTGTGGTGAGCAAAAACTATAAAAAGGAACATGAACCACCAAGAAAGGCCATCAAAGACTTCCTACGGTATCATCACACTTGACTTATGCGGGGATAACAGATAATTTGTATGCAATTAACGCAGTTGCATACAGCCCCAATGAAATAGTGAGACCGCGTTTCATGGGGAAGACCCTTCAACGAGGTGAAAGTCATGGCTAAAACTGTAACTACGCGCATTGACGATGAGTATGTCAAAAAAATTGATGAGTTGGCTGCCCGAAAAGGTGTTGATCGATCGGCCCTGTTGCGGTCTTTCTTGCTCTACGCCTTAAAGGAACACGCGTTACGCGATGCTCTGGAAGACTACAAGGCGGGGGGAATAACCCTCTGGCAGGCAGCTCAGCGCTGCGATCTGTCGCTCTGGGAAATTATTCAGGAAGCAAAGCGCGCCCATATCCACATCTCTTATGACTTGAAGGAATTTGAAAAGGATCTGAGGGCACTTACTTAATGGATAGGGCTGTTTCAAACGCGACACCACTTATTTATTTGTCCAAAGCAAATAAAATGAGCCTTCTTCAAGCCGTGGTCAGGCAGCTATTTATTCCGGAGGCTGTTCATCGGGAAGTAGTTATCGAAGGAAAGCGTCTCGGAGAAAGAGATGCCTATCGTGTAGAAAAGGCTATCAATCAAGGCTGGATATTGGTTCAAGCCGTCAAGGTCATCTATCCCATTGAGATCGCAATCCATCCTGGTGAGGTAGAGGTAATTTCTCTGGCTAAGGAGAAAGGGATTGAAGCGGTGCTCATGGATGATATCAAGGCCAGAGCAGCCTCTGAAATGGCAGGCCTTCGGCCCATAGGCACTCTGTGGGTAATATTGAAGGCTGTCAAAAATCACATACTCAACTTTGATGAATTCTTGGCCACTCTTGAGGACATTATCCAGTCTGGATTCTATCTTAAAGAAGAAGTCTACATAAAAGCTGTTCGCAAGGCCAGGGAACTATCAGAGAAATGAATCCCCTGGAACTAACCCGTGTGTCCTGCAGAGGGGGAATATGATGAACTTATATGGTCGTATAGAAACAAACCCTGAAGTTATGTTGGGTAAGCCTGTCATCAAAGGAACCAGAATCCCTGTGGAGCTAATCGTCCGCAAATTGGGAGAAGGAGCTTCGACGGAAGATTTG
>DAOVGD010000162.1 GCA_030672555.1 Desulfobacterales bacterium | reverse complement strand
ACAAGTGACAAATGACACCTTATAAAAGCTGGAGAGATTATCAGGGCACGTTACGGCGACAAAAGCTTCGCAAAACAATTTTTAAAAGAAGCGTTTGGTTTTTCCCTGTCTTGTTTTTTCTTGTGCTGGGTGTCCAATTCTTCAAGGTCAGTCTGTCGACCGGGTACTTTAAAGACTTCCCAGATATCATAAAACCCTTCAAGGGTTCGGCCTTATGGACCAAAGAGGATCTTAGATCGATAATAGAGCCAAAGGCTCTTTGCAACAGCACTGAAGGGAAGATAGATATCAATTATTCCGGCAAGACTTTTTCCGTGGAAACCACTCTGGACAGTCGGCTTCAAAGTTATATGTTGAAGAAGATTCAGAGCTCCCGGTCTCCTCTGATAGGATTTGTCGCCATAGATCCTGCTTCCGGCCGGATCCTTTCCATGATCGATTCAAGGAAACCGGATAGTGGAGAAAATGTTTGTCTCAGCAATCAATTCCCTGCTGCCAGTATATTTAAGATCATAACAGCCGCGGCTGCCATTGAGGGTTGTAATATTTCGTCCGATACAAAATTGACCTTCAATGGTCGCAAACATACGCTGTATAAGAATCAATTGACCAATCGAATCCATCGTTACACAAACAGCACCTCCCTGAAAAAGTCTTTTGCCCAATCAATCAATCCTGTGTTTGGAAAGCTGGGTGTTTTTCGTCTGAGAAAAGATCTCCTCGAAGAATATGCGATCAGGTTTGGATTCAATCAATCGATCGATTTCGAACTCCCTGTTCAGCCAAGTCGGATTTCAGTGGGTGACGACCCGTATCACTGGGCAGAATTGGCCTGTGGCTTTAATCGAGAGACTGTTATGTCTCCTATTCACGGGGCGATGATTGCTTCTGTAATACTTAACAGCGGTAAATTGGCGGAACCAAGCATTGTTGAATATATAACGGACATGGAAAGCAACCCTCTTTATGTTGGGGAGAAGAAGACGGCCAGACAAGTTATTTCTCCGGAAACGAGTCAAGAGCTGAAAGAATTGATGACTGCCACTGTCTCTTACGGAACCTGTAGCCGTACTTTCAGAGGTTATAGACGTGATCGTATATTGTCAAAGCTTGTTATCGGAGGAAAGACAGGTTCTATAAACAGCAAGAATGATGAATTGCACTACGACTGGTTTGTCGGGTTTTGTGAAGAAAAGGCCGGCTCCAAGAAATTAGCTCTGGCGGTAGTGGTTGTCCACGACAAACTTTTGAGAGAAAAAGCACAAGTATTTGCCCGCCTTGCCATGAAGTATTATTTCAAGCAATCAGAAGTCAGAGGTCAAATGTCATCTGTCATTGATCATTGATCATTGGTCATCTGTCATTGATAAATGTTAAATGATAAATGCCAGATGTCAGATGTTCGTCTGTTCTCTGACCTCTATTTTCTATTGACGATGCAATAAAAATGAAAATCGATCCCTCAAAAATTGGTTTTGATATTGACGGTGTGATGGCCGATACCATGACTCTTTTTTTGAAGCTCGCCCGTCGAGACTTTGGGATCAATAATATTCGGTATAAAGATATTACTGAGTATTACTTGGAAGACTGTCTTGATATCGATCCGGATATTGTTGGGGCTATTATCAACAGGATGATTGAAGGCAACAGCGGAATAGATCTCATGCCGATGGATGGTGCGGTGGACACCCTTTCCAAGGTAGGAGCCGTTGCTCCATTATTATTTGTAACCGCGCGTCCCAGGCTTGAGCCTATTGAAAGGTGGGTTCGGGAGACACTCCCGTTGGATCCGTCCCGTATGGAGGTTATTGCTACAGGATCGTTTGAAGGGAAGGTCGAGATACTGAAGACGCGTGGTATTGCCTGTTTTGTAGAGGACCGACTTGAGACCTGTTTTCATCTCCACGAAAACGATATTATCCCGATTCTTTTCTCCCATCCGTGGAATCAAAAGCCTCATTCGTTTCACTCGGTACGGAATTGGACAGAGATTGAGGAGTTATTTGATTTGCGACCCTTGGGATAATGTCTCCAACCTTTTAAATTGTATCCAAAATTCTTAGCTTTTTGTCAGGATATTCAATCGCTTCCTGTTTTAATATGTCATAGTAATTGAGGATGTTGCGGACATAGCGGACTCCTTCCCAGCCACGACAATAGCCGTAAGTAGTACCCTTGTAATAATCTCGCCGACAGAGAAGAGCAACCACCTTTTCAAGGTCTGCCCAGTGATACGGATTGTGTCCCTCGGCTTTTGCAAGTTTTATCGCGTCCAGGATGTGACCCCTTCCGAGGTTGTATGAGGCAAGGGCAACGCAGATCCTGTCAAATTCTTCCCAATCATCAAATAGATCATATAGTTTTTTTAAGTACTTGATACCGCCGGCGATAGTATAGTTTGGGTTCCAGACGTCTTCCACCCCCATTTCTTTAGCAGTATCCCTGGTAAACTGCATCAGGCCTTTTACGTGGGTGTTGCTTTTAGCATGATTATTGAAATGAGATTCCTGGTAGATTTGTGCTACAATTAGTCGCCAGTCCAATTGGTTTTGTACTGCCTCGTCTTTTATTGCGCTGATATATTTAGGAAGTTGTTTCTTTAATGTTCTTTTAAAATGTCTGATATCTGTCGGGTTAAGAGGCTCGATGTATCCAAAATATCTGTAATAGATTTTGTCTAACAGTCCGGACTCCCTGGCTTGTTGCAGAAAACTATTCATTTCACCAAGAAGGTTGCTGCTTCCCTTTCTGACTCCCCAACATATTGGTTGTTTAGCGCCGATTGAAAATGGGGCATGAAGGTTGGTGTAATACCTTTGATATATCTTTAGCATATTGGGGTCTGCGACAGTTGCCTCAATGGTCCCACGTGACACTGAGCAGAGTAAATCTTCAACCTCTCGAAGTGACAATGCGGTGATAGTGAAACAAGCGTTTTTCTGTCGGAGCTGAATAAGGCTTTCTTCGAAGGCTGACCCTTTGGGTACCACGACAGTTTCCCGTTTCAGCGTTTCAATGTTTTTAATACGGCTGTGACGTCTGACAACCACTTTCTGATCTACAGTAAGATATCCATCAGAGAAAGCTATATCGGATCGCAATCTATTGGTTGGTATGAATGCAGCGCCGATAAAGTCCCCTTTGCCTGAAAGTAACCATGGGACAAGCTTTGCATGTCTTGGGACGGTCCTTACCGAGAGCTTTACCCCGAGGTGATCCGCAAACGCGTGGGCGAGTTCGTACTCAAATCCCATATTTTTTTTTTGATACTGGTAATAACATTGGGGAACATTTTTAGTCAGGAGTACAATGTCCCCCCTTTCTTTTATCAGATCGAGTGAGGAATCGAAGAGACTGCAGGATGTAAAAGCTGAGACAAAGAGACAGAGGAAAAGGAGCGAGGCCTTTGCAAGTGAAAAAGTTTTATAAAGGTCTCTGGACCTTGCTATGGTAAGTTGAGTCATGATAGCAGATTCGAAAGAGATAGATCTATGATAATATCCCTAAAATTGATGGTTTCGTAAAAAGTCAATCTTGCTCTCTTCGTGATCAATTTTGAGATTCAGAATTGCTCAAAGTCGTTCACAAAAGACTTTTTACGAAATCATCAATTTAACATATTATTTCATATGTGGTGTGAAAGTCAACGTGATGAATTCGACTTTTTACGAAACCATCATTTTTTAGTCTATAATAACGTTTTTCAAAAGTCTCGTATTGGAGGCGCCTTGTGAGTGAAAGAATCTCTTTTCTTGATCTCAGCTCCTCTTTGGAAAAGGTGATCTTTGTATGCTTTGGAAGGGATGTTTTAGAAAGTTATCAAAGAACATATGGAAACTTATAGTCC
Organism: Desulfobacterales bacterium; assembly: GCA_030672555.1. Classification (GTDB taxonomy): domain Bacteria; phylum Desulfobacterota; class Desulfobacteria; order Desulfobacterales. Next base: position 437 of record DAOVGD010000162.1, on the reverse strand, counting down.
CGGCAGTTCCCCTTTTATTGAATATCAACCAGCTCTTTCAGTTCTTTTCCACACTTAAAAAATGGAAGTTTTTTCGGCACTATTTTAACGGCTTCACCAGTTTTTGGGTTTCTTCCTTCATAGCCCTTATACTTTTTTATAAAGAAGCTACAAAGGCCTCTTATTTCAACCCTGTCACCCTTTTCCAGGGTGCTTGTTATCTCGTCGAAAAAGGTGTTTACCACCATTTCAGCATCTGATTTTGTGATGTCGCTTCCCTCTCTCAGGGCATCAATCAGTTCTCCTTTATTCATCGTCTTCTCCTTGTCGCAATCCTGTAATCATTAAAGATAGTCAATAGCCGGTATCTTGAGACCTTTGCAAATGATTATATTCTTCAATCTCTGAAGTATTTTAGATACTATATAAGAAATTGAAAAGTCAAGAAGATTTAAATT
>DAOVGD010000155.1 GCA_030672555.1 Desulfobacterales bacterium | reverse complement strand
TTTAAATTGTTGATGTATTCTTCATAAGAATTATTGAAGCCAATCTGATCTTCTGTCCCGTAGCCTTTTAACTGCCAATAAGGCGGCGACGTCACTACCAAATGGACAGATGAATCATCAACATCATTCATTTTCCGCGAGTCACCAATTATACATGTATGTGTAGTTTTCATGCGCGTACCTTGTGTTTTTTAATGAATTTTTCGAACCTTACGCAATCTTATTGAAATTAATCCAAGAGATCGAGGAGTCTTTCGCAAATTGCTACATTCAAAAAGATTCTGAAAACAATTGATATCATATCAGTTGCCATGCTGTCGACCCAAATGTTTGTCAACCTAAGAAATTGTATCCCCGGGCAAGCACTTCTTTATCCTCACCTCCTTCCCATCAGTCGAAATCATAATCGCACCATCATGGTCTGTCCGGAATAGCTTACAATTCCGCGTCTCGTATCGCTTTAAGACTTCCGGATGGGGGTGTCTGAAACGGCCGCTTGATCTTGATGAAAAGATAACAATATCAGGTTGGACACAATCCAGAAAAGCCGGGGTGCTGGAGGTGCGGCTGCCGTGGTGAGGGGCTAACAATATGCTGCTTTTCAATTCGGCTCCGGCCCGGGCGGCGAGTTCCCTTTCGGCCTCTTTCTCTATGTCTCCCGGAAAAAGGAATGCTGTTTCATCAAAGGTGGCTTTTACCACTAAAGAATTGTCGTTAGGGTTGCTGCCGGCATGGCTCAGAAAATCAGCGGGAGGATGGAGCACATCCAGACGGACTCCGTTGATGATTTTTGGTTTTGAATCCCTGTTCAGCCGGACCATGGGGATATCTTCTTCTGAAAGGATATCCAGGAAAGTCTTATATGTTTCTGTGTAACCGGGTTCACCATTAAACCAGAACTCACGCACATTAAAATTGCGGGCGATGTATAAGAGCCCGTTCAAATGATCGGCCTGGGGGTGGGACAGAACAATATAGTCGATTGTCGCGATCTTTTTTTGCCATAAAAAGGGTGCCACCACAAGTCGGCCCATATCAAAGCTGTTGTCAAAGAATCCTCCGCCGTCAATCAGGATACAGGCGCCCTTTGGCAGTTCCAAAAGTGCTGCATTACCCTGTCCCACATCAATTACGGTCACCCGAAGATCCCTGTGCCAGAACCGCTCGCCCATCCAGTAAAGCACATCTGCTGAGATAATCACCAGGAGCAAAGGGATCGCTATGGTGCGTAAGTGTTTTCTTTTTAAGTTTAATAGAATGACGGCCAGAGTATAAAAAAGTCCTATTTCAAACAGGGTTGGTGTAACGGTTTTTATCGCCGCAAACGACCAGTTCGAAAAGAAGGATACTACCCCAAGGAGTATCGATACCAACATTCCACTGCTCTTCATAATCCAGACAGCCAAGTAAAAACTTACCGGCAGGACCAGCATTGCCAGCATACCGAGCGGAAGTACCAGAAAACCTACTATCGGCACCGCGATGCAATTTGACATGAGTCCGATAAGGGAGACCTGATTGAAATAATAAAGTGCCAGGGGAAAAGTGCCGGTGATAGCAAAAAAAGAGACCGCCACAAATGTCCCCAGTTTTTTCAAAAGTAGAGTCGGCCTGGAATCAGATGGCGCTACTTTCCACGGGAGGGAGCGCAACCCGCACAGAATAGAAAAAACAGCAACAAAGGAGAGCTGAAACGATATGTCAAAGAGGGAGGGAGGGACAACTATCAGTATAATGAAGGCGGCCACGGCCAGGGTGTTGATCGGATGGTGTTCCTTTTCGAGGATAATCGCGATCAGGAAGACCAGCACCATGATTACGGCCCGCTGTGTGGATGGAGACATTCCTACTAAAAGGCCGTACAATAAGACGGGAAGCATTGTCAAACATGCTCCCCACTTGCTGAGCGTGCCTGCGAGAAGCAGACGCTCGGATCGGCTCAGGAGGATACGAAACAGAAAAAAGAAGAAAGCAGCGACCATTCCGATATGAAGCCCGGATATGGCGAGCAGATGCCCCAGACCGGTTCGGTTGAAAACTTCTCGGAGATCAGAAGAAATCCCGCTGCGATCACCAAGGAGAAGGGCCTTCAAGATCCCCTGTGCGCTCTCATCTCTTGTTGATGTCGCAATAAGTTTTGACCCTGCCTTTCTGGTGCCTTGCAACATCCCCAGAACAATCGGGGTTCCTTTTTCCCTGATCCGGACAAAAAGGGTCGGATCATTCAGATAAGATGTTACCTGGATCCCGCGGAAGGCCAGGTATCGCTTATAATTGAAACCGTTCGGATTGTTAAAATTGCGTGGCGTTTTGAGTCTTCCAAAAAATGCTATGGTATTGCCACGGTAAACATCTGAAACGACTCCACGGGCAGTCAGGCGGAGACGGCCGCATATACGGTAGCGCTGCCCGGCGCGGGAAAGGGTCTCTGCCTCGAGCACAAGACCGGTTCTTCCATCCGATATCCTGGGAGCCTCAACAATGGTCCCCTTTATGTGCCATGGCCTACTGTCAACGTAGTGTGAGATATGATTGGAAGGAAAAGACGGCGCGACCCACGGCTGTATGGCCAAATAGCCCAACCCGGCAAAAAGAAGGAGAGGCAAGAGCCGTAGGGGCGTCTTTTTCCACAGAAAATAGAGATGTCCGAAGAATAATGCGGCAAGTAGATATTCTGCATAGCTGAATCCAGGGAGATAAAGGCCGACAGTTAAGCCGGACATATAAGATAAAAGGAGAGGGATCAGTGGTCTTGTATATAGTGTGGGGGCATTATCAGGCCTTGACACGTTCGATGCTCGCCCCGAGAGCTGAAAATTTTTCTTCGATCCGTTCGTATCCGCGGTCCAGGTGATAGACGCGAGAGATCTCTGTTGTCCCTTCTGCTGCCAGCCCCGCAAGGATCAGGGAAGCGCTGGCCCTTAAATCGGTCGCCATGACAGGCGCTCCGCTCAGTTGGCTCACACCTCGTACCACTGCAGAATTGCCGGATATGGTGATATCCGCGCCCATTCGCTGAAGTTCACTCACATGTATGAACCGGTTTTCAAAGATGGTTTCAGCAATAACGCTCAATCCCTTGGCCGTACTCATAAGGACCATGAATTGGGCCTGCATGTCAGTCGGAAATCCCGGATAAGGAAGGGTCTTGACATCAACGCTCTGTATCTGCTTCGGACCCTTTACACGAAGACTTGCTTTGCCCTTTTCTATAGTGACCCCGGCCTGCCGCATCTTGTGAATTGAAGCCTCCAGGTGGGAGGGCTCGCAATTTACTATTTCAATATCCCCTTGCGTCAGGGCGGCGGCTACCATAAACGTCCCCGTCTCTATCCGGTCCGGGATGATCGTGTACGATATCGGCTTTAGTTTTTTCACACCCGTAATGGTGATTACCGGGGAGCCGGCTCCCTCGATTTTGGCGCCCATCTGCTTCAGAGCATCGGCCAGGGCGACTATTTCCGGCTCGCGGGCAGCATTGCGAAGTACCGTAACTCCTTTTGCCAGGACAGCCGCCATCATCAGGTTTTCGGTTCCTGTTACCGTGACGGTATCAAGATAGATGTCGCTCCCCTTGAGCTGGTCCGCGCTGGCTTCAACATAACCGTGGTCCAAGGTTATGGTGGCGCCCATCTGTTGAAGCCCTTTGATGTGAAGATTTATGGGCCGGGCTCCAATAGCGCATCCTCCGGGAAGTGAGACCCGGGCCTTTTTCAGCCTCGCCAGGAGAGGACCCAGAACGAGGACGGAAGCCCGCATTTTCCTTACCAGATCGTAAGGAGCCTCAAAATTCGCTAACCCGCTCGCATCAGCCTTAAGCACATTTCCTTCCTGCTTGAAAGACACACCAA
>DAOVGD010000171.1 GCA_030672555.1 Desulfobacterales bacterium | reverse complement strand
TTCCATAAAAAGAGACCAATCCTTCCACAATCTTTTCCATAGCCATCCCTCTTGATCCTTTTACGAGTATCCAGTCATGAGGGGAAAGGCTCTCTTTTAAGGTGTTCAAGATTTCTTCATGAGTCCCCGCTATTACGTGTTCAGGATTCATTCCCGCATCAATGGCGGACTGCACTGTGACGTGTGCAAAATCTCCGGTTACAAACAGGGATGTTAGATTCGATTGTGCTGCTTGCTTTCCTATCTCTTGGTGTGCCTTTAATGAGTACTCTCCTAACTCCAGCATATCGCCTAATACCGCAATGCCTTGGTCATTACGCTTCAATGTACAAAGGGTTTCGATCGCCGATGACATAGATTCTGGATTGGCGTTGTAAGTATCATTTAACACCGTGATGGCATTGGTAAGTCTTATTATTTGCATACGCTTGTCAGCCGGCTTTACCTGTTCCAGGCCGTCACGAATCTTTTGAACCGGCACCTTGAAATGATATCCTACAGTCGCTGCTGCAAGCGCATTGCGGATATTAAATCTTCCGGCCAACGGTAGTCTGACCCGGATTGCCCTATCCGAGGTTGTTAGGCGGAAAGAATAGCCTATACCTTCACTGCGGATATCTTTTGCCGTGACATCCGCATCCTGGCATTCGATCCCGTAACTTAATGTAGGACCCTGAAAGACTTCTCCCAAGGCACGTACTCGCTCGTCATCCATGTTGATAATGGCCACGCCGTCTTCTCCCAGGCCATCAAATAGTTCGCCTTTAGCTTTCATTACCCCGTCTATTGTCCCGAGTCCCTCAAGGTGACCCTTTCCAATATTTGTAATAACACCCACATTTGGTTTTGATATTTCAGCAAGTTTTTTAATCTCACCAGGGGCATTCATGCCCAGCTCAACTACGGCCAATTCGTGTGAATCCGTCAACCTGAGGAGAGTCAGAGGGACTCCGATCAGATTATTGAAATTTCCGGCTGTGGCAAGTACTTTGAAAGACTGTCCCAAAACAGCCGATGTAATCTCTTTGGTGGTGGTTTTTCCGTTTGACCCTGTTATTGCTACCACCGGGATCCCCATCGTATGTCTGCGCCACGCCCCGAGGTCGCCAAGGGCTTCTTGCGTATTTTTGACGCTGATAAAAGAGACCCTTTTATTCCAGGCGCCGGCATAATCGCTATAAAATTTTTCTGAAGCAACTATTCCAAGTGCACCACGCTTCAAAACTTCCGGAATGAACCGGTGGCCATCGTGATGATCCCCCTTTATGGCCACAAAGCATTCGCCATGGTTGATCGACCTTGAATCGATTGATATCCCCTTAACAACGTTATTAGGTAATCCCTGGATTAGTCTGCCGTCCGTGGCCTTCAATATCTCTGCTATAGTCCATTGGTTCATGACATCATATTTTCTACTGCCTCTTTAGCCACCTGACGATCATCAAACGGGAGCGATTCCTTTCCAATTATTTGATATGTTTCATGTCCCTTGCCGGCAATAAGGACGGTGTCTTTAGACCTCGCAGCCCGTATGCCCTCTCTGATGGCGCTTTTGCGATCCGGTATCACTATATATCCTGGTTCGTCAAAGCCGTTTTGCAGCTCCGAAGCCCTGTATTCCTTTGTACGAACAGGTCTTATGCCTGCTATGATCGATTCTATAATCGCATCCGGAGACTCTGTCCTTGGATTGTCAGACGTAACTACGGCAAGATCGCTCAAACGGCCTACAACCTCGCCCATGAGCGGCCTTTTTTTGCGATCGCGGTCGCCCCCGCATCCAAAAACAGTAACCAATTTCCCAGGGGTTAATTCCCTTAGAGCGGATAAGACATGTTCAAGCGCATCAGGTGTGTGAGCATAATCGACGAGTATAGTGATTCCGAGATCGTTTTCCACAGGTTCCAGACGGCCTGGTATCCTGTGTGCCTGTCCAATACCTCTTTTAATAGATTCCGGAGGAATGTCAAGAGCAGCTCCCACACCTGCCGCAGCAAGTATGTTGTGAACGTTGTAACGGCCCACCAGATGGGATTGGAACGACAGCATACCTTTTGGCATACGTATAATACCGGACGTACATTCAGGTGTAGATTTTATATCTTGCGCCCATATCATGCTCTCCGGGGGATATCCCACATAAAGGCAGGGCAACGTCAACTCCTGTGCAATCAATTTCCCTCTGGGATCATCACGGTTGATTACAGCCACGGCCTTGTTTCGCTTGGGACCTCTGGCCAGAAGGTCAACGAATAGACGTTTTTTGCATTCAAAGTATGCCTCCATGGACTTATGATAATCGAGATGCTCCTGGGAAAGATTGGTGAACACTCCGACATCGAACCAACAGTGATCTACTCTGTGAAGGTCAAGCCCGTGAGAAGAGACCTCCATCACAAGATGAGTAACCCCGGTTTGTACCATTTCCCTTAGGAGCTTTTGAGTATCGAGCGCCTCCGGAGTTGTCATTGGGTTGGGGTACACCTTACCGTTGAATCGATAATTAACGGTTCCGATCACCCCTACATTAAAACCTGCTGCAGTCAGTATGGCTTCTGTCAAATAGGAGGTTGTTGTTTTGCCGTTAGTCCCGGTGATTCCGACTATACACAGGTCTGCTGAGGGATTCCCGTAAAATGTAGCCCCAATCCGGGACAGGGCGACCCGGGAATTTGGTACGCGTATTACCGGGCAATCGCATGAACCTGGCCATCCATTTTCAACAACAATCGCCTTTGCTCCTCTTTGAATAGCGTCATCGATATACCTGTGTCCATCTGTCTGAAGCCCCCGTATAGCTACGAAAAGTCCGTCCGGCCTGACTTCCCTTGAGTCATAATGGATAGACTTGATTTCAGGATCAGTAGCGCCTGATATAGTAACTCCTTCTATACCCTGAACAATTTCTGATATCTTCACCCTGCTTTCCTCGTTTGGTTCGATACCATCAGCTCTCTTTGCGGTAGGACTTTCATATATTGTAAAGTCTCTCTGGTAATTTTTTGAAACACAGGTGCGGCAACTATGCCGCCATAGGACTCTTTTTCCGGTTCATCTATTACGACTACCACTACGATTGCCGGGTCTTCTGCCGGTGCAAATCCAACAAAGGATGAAATATATTTACCTTTCAGATATCCCCTTGCCTTGGGGTTTGCTTTTTGTGCGGTACCGGTTTTCCCCGCAACACTGTATTCCGGCAGTGAAGCATTGACCCCCGTCCCTCCTTCAGTGATAACGGTTTTTAGAATACGTGTAACAGTGTCGGCTGTGTCTTCTGATACCACCTGTCGTACGCAGGTAGGTTTGAAGCGCTTGATCACCTTTCCTGTGGCATCTGTGATCTTACGGGTCAGTAACGGTTTCATCAATATACCGTCATTGGCGATTGCTGAAAGGGCCATTGCAAGTTGAAGGGCTGATGCAGAAATCCCCTGACCAAAAGATATAGAGGCCGCATCTATCTCAGACCATTTTCTGTATGATATCAAACTTCCTTCTGCCTCACCCGGCGCATCTATCCCTGTTTTTTCCCCAAAGCCAAAGTCCTTGACGATCTTATAGAGATACTCGGCGCCTATTTTTTCTCCCACCTTTGCCGCACCAATGTTGCTTGATACCTTTACGATCTGCTGTAAAGAAAGCCAGCCAAACTGATGTACGTCATGTATGGTATTTCTGCCGATCCTGTAGGCCCCATTTTCACAGTAAAAGATCGTGTTGGGTGTGCAGGCCCGGGCTTCTATGGCTGCTGCTGCCGTAAACGCCTTGAACGTGGAACCGGGTTCAAAGCTGTCTGCAAAAGCACGGTTGCGCCATGTATGAGGTTCCGATTCCCGAAAGATGTTTGGGTTATAGGTAGGGACATTCGCTACCGCTAAGATTTCTCCGGTCTTAGGCGCTACCACAACCGCTATCCCGGACTTTGCGTTGGCCGTTTTTACTCCTTCTGACAGGGCGTTTTCAGCAATATATTGGACGTTCTTATCTATAGTAAGGACAACGTTGTATCCGTCTCTATCTATGTCGTTGCCTTTAGAGGCGCTGAAGATGTGCCCGAGAGCGTCCTTAAGTACAGTTTGAGTTGTTGTCTCCCCTTTTAACATTGACTCACAAGCATATTCCAACCCTTCGAGTCCACACCCATCTGTTCCTGTAAATCCGATTACCTGGGCCGCGAGAGACTTATTTGGATAAAAGCGACGGCTCTCTTTTATAAAGTCGATCCCTTTAAGTTTAAGCGCCTTGATCTGCGAAACCTCGGTCGGCCCTGCATGTCGCTTGATCCACACAAAAGATTTCGAGGAATCGATTTTTTTCAGAAGCCTCTTTTGGCTTGTCTTGAGTATTTTAGCCAAGGTGCGTGCTGTGCTATTCTTGGATTCGATTCTTGTCGGGTAAGCACAAATGGAGTCTACGTCAACACTGACAGCTAATTCTTTGTAATTCCGGTCATAAATAATTCCGCGTCTTGGTGGTTGAGTATTTGATTTTTTATATTGATCAGATGCCTTCTGAGCAAGCTGGACACCATCGAATACCTGTAGCTGGACGGACCGCCCCACGAGGACGATAAGGATCAGGCAAAAGCACGTCCCTACCACTATGATACGGAACCGAACCCATTTATTTAGATTTTTCTTTTTCCTTCTCATTCTACTACGATCACCTGATCAGGAGCGGGAAGAACAAGTCCCAGTTGTTTTGATGCGATTTGTATAATTCTTTCAGGAGTCCGAAGCTGTGCCAATTCCAAGCGCAACTTTTCCTGAAAAACCTTTAATTCTTTTTCCTGTTTCAGTTGCGAGGTGATCTGATATCCCATATGAATCGATTGTACATGACACCATGTATAAAGGAACAATTCTGTCATTATGGCTACAACCAAGATGATCAGTGTAGATGTTTTTATTGTCCTTTTTGTTGTCTTTTTGGCCATGTCTATTTCTCCCAAAACCGTGAACTAGGCTTCACTTCGTTTCGCAAGTGGTCGAGTGGTCGAGTAGTCAAGTAGTTAACCATTCGACGACTTGACGATTTAACCACTCGACTAATCCACAAATTACAGTCGCTCCGCAGCCCGCAGCTTGGCGCTCCTCGCCTTTGGATTCTTTGCGATTTCGTCCTGGCTCGGTCGTGCCGGTTTGGGTGTCAGAATCTTCATCGTCGGTTTCTTTCCGCATACACAACGTGGAAAATCGGGAGGGCAAGTGCACCCTTTTTGGAAATCTTTCAGCTGATTTTTTACCAGGCGGTCTTCCAGGGAATGAAACGATATCACAACAAGTCGACCCTTCTGGTTCAAGAGACTCGGGGCTGATTCTAAAAGGTTTTTCAACGATTTTAATTCGCGGTTTACCGCGATTCTGAGCGCTTGAAATGTTTGCGTGGCAGGATCGATCCGGGAGCGCCGTCCTGTTGACGGCACAGCAGATCGGACAATTTCTGCCAACTCGAGCGTCGAATGTATCATCTTTTTCCGCCGATACTCTATGATTGCTGCGGCTATTTTTCTGGACCATCTCTCTTCGCCGTAATGCCATAATAGCCTTGCTAATTCTTTTTTTGATAACGTGTTTACAAGTTCAGCCGCGGTGGTTGTTTCGTATTTGTTCATGCGCATATCTAAAGGCTCGTCGCGCATGAAACTGAATCCTCTGCCACTTTTTTCTAATTGATAAAGCGACATTCCTAAATCAAGCAATATGCCGTCTACCAGGGGGATATCAGTTTGCGAGAGGATTGCTGGGAGGGAAGCAAAATTTTGATGAAACAGTTTTGCTCTCGATCCAAAGTCTGCGAGTCTCTTTCGGGCATTATCTAATGCGTCACTGTCCAAGTCGAAACCGATAAGGAGGCCATCAGGTTCAGTTTGTTTCAATATTTCCAGGCCATGTCCGCAACCACCCAGCGTTCCATCCACGTAAACCTTGCCTGGCCGGCAGTTTAAATAGCTAATTGCCTCTTTGAGTAGTACCGGTACGTGGTGATAACGCATGTCGCAATATGTTTTTCAAAGAACTTTTATTGATGGTTTTTGAAACTACCTCTTTTGTTTGAAATTAAAGGCCCAGTTGTGCTATCTCGTCTCTCATCTCTTTATTGGTGTTAATATCCTTTTCAAACTGGTCTTCCTCGTTGCACCAGCTCTCCCTTGCCCATATTTCAAAGTGATCGAGGACACCGACGAGTACAATCTCCTTATTCAACTTGGCATATTCCCTCAGCGCCTGTGGTAGAAGAATCCGTTCTTGTTTATCGTGGGGGCAATCAAATGCTCCTCCAATAAAGAACCTGCGGAACTTGCGCATAGTTTCGCTTTTTACTGACATATCTAAGACCCGTTTTTCGATCTTTTGCCATTCTTCGAAAGGATATGCCACCAGCCCACAATCCATCTTTGATATCATCAGGCTGTTAAAGCTACTGGCCTGGAGGACATCACGAAACCGAGCCGGAATAATAATCCTTCCTTTAGGATCTATGGTGTGAAATGAGTTCCCTCTGAACATGACACTATCTATCGGCTTTATGTTTAAACCACTTTACTCCACTATATTTAATTAAACAGCATAGCAAAAAGAATGTCAAGAAAAAAACTAAACCTTTTTTGAATAATTAAAACAGGTTAATAGATACAAGATATTGTGGATTAAAGTGGTGAGGCTGCCTATAGGGGGATGTTGAACTATTAAAAAATTTTCATGTTGAGGAATGAATCCCAGCGGCGTTTGAGAAAGATTCCCAGAAAGGCTGAATAGTTGCGAAATGATTGTGGTTGACTTTCAGGGAGGCTTTGCGTTAAAAAACAAAGTCTTGTGTTGTATAGGAAATTATATCCGCAGATTTCACAGATTTTCGCAAATTTCTATTTGACAATTTCATCTATTCCGGGGTTTTTTTGAAATCTGTGGCATTTGCGGATTGATTGAGCTTTGTTCTTTATATTTTTGTTGCAGTAACTACTTAAGACAAAATGGAATAACAATTATGATACAGCTTGTACGTGGTTTCAAAGATATACTGCCCGGCGAAGTAGAACTCTGGCAATACATAGAAGACATTATGCGTAGTATCTTCGAAGAATTCGGTTTTACCCAGATTCGTACACCTATATTGGAACGCACAGAACTCTTTGCCAGGGGGATAGGGGCGACGACCGATATTGTGGAAAAAGAGATGTACACCTTTTCCGATTTAAAAAATGAGTCACTTACTATGCGGCCTGAGGCCACCGCCTCAGTGGTCAGGGCATATATAGAGCATAAAATGTATGCCAAGAATCCGGTCCAAAAAGTCTACTCCATGGGGCCTATGTTCAGAAGAGAACGTCCACAGAAAGGCCGATACCGTCAATTTTATCAGATCAACGCCGAGGTCTTCGGCCTTTATTCTCCAAAGATAGATGCAGAGCTGATCCTGATTTTGATGACGTTGATGGACAGGCTGTCGCTTACAGACGTTATGTTAAACATTAATTCTCTTGGGTGCGAAAAGTGCCGACCGGCATTCAAAGGACAACTGCAAACCTTTCTTGCTGAACGTAGAGAAATGCTTTGCCCGGATTGTCGCAGGCGCTCCATGGTAAACCCATTGAGGGTCTTTGACTGCAAGGTGCCCGGCTGCCAGGAATCGCTTGAAGGCGCTCCAGCTATATTGGATCTTTTGTGCGAAGAGTGTCAGAATCATTTTAATGAAGTCCAGGATCTTTTAAATCGATTTCAAATTCCGTACAAAGTAAATCCCCGTCTGGTTCGGGGGTTGGATTATTACACCCGTACCGCATTTGAGGTATTGGCCGCCCGACTTGGAGCCCAGAATGCCGTGGCAGGAGGGGGGAGATATGATGGACTCGTAAAGGACCTTGGGGGGCCTGAACAACCAGGAGTCGGTTTTGCCATCGGACTGGACCGGCTTGCTGCCCTTTTAGCCGATCGTGCTCCAGGGTTTGTAAAGCAACCAAAGGTCTTTATTGCGGCTCTTGGGAATCGTGCCCAGGCTAAGGCGTTTGTATGGCTCCAGACCCTCAGATTTGAAGGGATACGGACAGAAATGGACGTTGAGGACCGGAGCCTGAAGAGCCAGATGCGTCAGGCCGACAAAAGTGGGGCTTCCTATGTCCTTATTGTGGGGGATCAGGAACTCGAAGAAGGGGCTGCTGTGTGGAGGGA
>DAOVGD010000167.1 GCA_030672555.1 Desulfobacterales bacterium | reverse complement strand
TTGGTGGAGCTGAGGGGGATCGAACCCCTGACCTCATGACTGCCAGTCATGCGCTCTCCCATCTGAGCTACAGCCCCAAGCACACGAAAGCTATAACAAACGGGCATAAGGGTGTCAATATTTTTTGAGGCCTGTTTTTTTAGAGGGCCAAAAAAATAAGGCTGTTTGTTGTTCAGGACCTTATTTATGCATTGCGACAACTCTTACACCACCTTGTAGACCAGCTAATGTAGATTGCCTACGTCGGATTTTGGGATCGAACCCTCTCTTGACAAATTATAGATCAAGGCTTAAAAAGAGATTGTCGAGTGGTTCAGTCGGCGAGTTGTCGAGTCGTTAGCTACTTGACCATTTGACTACTCGACCATTTGACTCAAGCAGTAGGAATTTCAAAGGTAACTCACAATGAACTTTGACTCTTTTTTTCAACAGAGACCTCCTTCTGAACAGCAGGACGCCTTTAAAGAATTTGAGGCAACCGAGCTTTACTGTCCCAACTGTAAACGCGCTGTGCCAGTAAGGCAAAGACTCCTTTTGATCCTTCCGGACGGCGACGAGTACGAATATTTGTGCGCCTTCTGCTCTACTTCAGTCGGCACCAAAATCGTCCGCAACAATAAACCATTTCATATTATTACGGGGTAATTATGCTGCGTCTGATGCGAAAACACACAAAGTCTACGTTTATAAAAATAGTCCTTGGAGCCATCGTAGTCGTTTTTATGTTCTGGGGTGTCGGGAGCTTTCGAGAGCAAAGAGCCAACCGCATCGCAGCAGTCAATGGAAACCCGATCACTTATGATGAATTCAGAAATACTTATAATGACCTTTTGGAACTGTATAGACGTCAATACGGAGACCGGTTGGACGATAACTTGCTGAAAGTCCTCAATCTCAAAAAGCAGGCGTTAGACCGTTTAATCTCTCAGCGTTTGATAGTACAGGAGGCCAAAAAACTCGGTTTACGGGTCAGAAAAGAAGAATTAATAGGGGCCATACAAGATATTCCAGCCTTCAAAAAAGAGGGCCGATTTGACCAACAGACCTACCTGCGCGCATTAAGCCATTATGGCACGACCCCTCAGTCTTTTGAAGAGAGTGTGCAAAAGGACATGTTAATTACTAAGGTACAACGTCTCATTTTAAATACTGTCAAGGTTTCTGATGCAGAGGCATTAGAGGCTTTTAAAGAAGAAAATGTGAAGGTAGATATCGACTTTGTTGCTTTCAGCCCCGCGTCTGTAAAAGATCCCAAACTCACGCAAGAAACCATCAAAGCCTATTTTTTGAAACATAAGGAGCAATATAAGACGCCGGAAAAAGTGAAAGCGCGTTATCTCTCTTTTCCGTTTAAGGAATTTGAAAAGGAAATAACCATCACTGAAAACGAAGTACAAAATTACTACGAACTAAATACGGAAAAGTTCTCAACCCCCAAGACAGTAAAAGCACGACATATCCTTTTCAAGGTATCTGAAGACGCCTCACCTGAACAAGTGGGGGCAATAAAGAAAAAGGCCTTGAAAGTCTTAAAAGAGGCAAGGGATGGGGGAGATTTTGCCACACTGGCTCGAAAGTACTCTGAAGGACCGACTAAAACCCGGGGAGGTGATCTTGGGACCTTTCCCCGTGGAAGGATGGTAAAGCCGTTTGAAGATGTTGCTTTTTCTCTTTCACCGGGCCAGATCAGCGATCCTGTCAGAACCAGGTTCGGTTGGCATATTATCAAGGTCGAAAAGGTAAATGAGCCCACACAAACTCCCTTAGATGAGGTAAAAGAAGAGATCCGAAAGACCTTGGTGAATGAGGGAGCTAAGATAACCGCCTTTGAAAAAGCGAACAAGATATACGAAGAGTGTGCAGCGGCCTGTGCCATGGTCGATATTGCCACTGACTACAAGTTAGGACTCGAATCTACTGTTTTCTTTGCTGAAAATGAACAGATACCCGGTATTAAAACCCAAGACCATACCAATTTTGCACGTACTGCCTTCGCCCTTCAAGGGGATGACGTGTCAGCTTTATTGGAACTCTCAGATGGGTATTATATACTCCAGCTTATAGAGAAAAAGAGCGCACAAGTACCCGAACTGAAAGATGTTGAAAAAAGGGTACGTCAGGATCTTCTGCAAGAAGAAAAAAAGAAGTCGGCCCGCGAAGCTGCAGAACAGTTTTTGGCAGCATTAAAAAATGGCGATGACTTTTACAAGTTAGCTGAAAAGAAGGCCCTTGCCGTGGCAAGCACCGGTCCTTTTAAACGGGGCAACCAGATCCCCGAGATCGGTTACGCGCCATCTGTTTCAGAAACAGCTTTTTTGCTTTCACGTGAAAAACCTTTCCCCGAGGATGTGCTTGAAGCAAAAGGGGAATATCTTGTTCTCTGCTTTAAGAAAACAGAAGAGGCAAAAGAGGAGGCTTTCAGCTCTGAAAAAGAAACCGTCAAGACTCGTATTCTTAACCAAAAACGTCAAGAAACCTTCAGCCAGTGGTTGGCTGTTTTAAAGAAGAAGGGAGAAATCATATATTATCAAAAAGACTTCCTCGACTCCTAATACCTGCCCCTTTTATTCTACGGTGATACCATGGGAGACGCTGCTTGCGGAACCCGGGATCCTGCCTTAGCGTTGGAGGCTTGGCCTTGCTTTCTTTTCTGGGCCATAAGTTCATCTATTCGACGGCTTATCATTGCAAGGTGTTTCCCAAAAGCGCTCGCTCGTTGGTAGCGCTTGTTGACATCCTTTTCAAGCGCTTTATCTATAATGGCGATACAAGCCTTTGGGATTTTAGGATTATGTTGTCGGGGCGGCACATGCGGTGTTTTACTGATGTTATGCATTATTGCTGCGATACTTGCTCCTTTAAAGGGGAGTTCACCAGTAAGTAACTGATAAAAAAGAATACCGAGCGAAAAAATATCAGACCGTCCATCCACCTTTTTACCTTCCACCTGTTCCGGCGACATGTAGTTGGGCGTACCAAGAATCACTCCCGTCTGAGTTCTGGATGATGTGGTCATCCGTGCTATCCCAAAATCGGTGACTTTGATTGTGCCGTCTTTTAATAGCATTATATTGGCGGGTTTTATATCCCGATGGATTACATCATTCTTATGAGCATAGTCCAAGGCATCGCAAACCATAATCATATACTGAATAATTTTTCGCAGGGGTAAGAGATTCGGTTTCTTAGCATATTTTACCAAACTTTCCCCCTCAAGATATTCCATGGCTATATATGAAACGTCATCTTCTTCCCCAACATCGTAAATAGTGACAATGTTGGGATGTGAAAGCCCTCCAGCCGCTTCCGCCTCACGGTAAAAACGTTGTCTTACCTCTTCACTAGAGGAATCCTCCTCATCGTCAAGACGTACTGTTTTAACGGCTACTATACGATTAATCTTGGGATCCTGCCCCTTATAGACCAACCCCATGGCTCCCATGCCCAATTCCTCTGTGATCTCGTAGCGCCCCACAGTAGACATATCTGGTTTGCCGTCAAGTATCAGCGTGTCTGAGGAATAATCATTGCCACTATCTTGGAGATCCTGAGATGTTAGACCTGATTCAAGAAGGCTGATCTTTAAGGCAATACCTTCATATTGATCGTCATATTTCTGGATGTATCGGTATACCTCCAGCGCTTTATCAAGCATCTCCTCTTTTTCATAATCGCCGGCAAGATCGTATAAAAGGAGTTTCATCTTATCGTCGAAGGGGCACTGACGAAATTTTTCAAATGCCAGATCAAACAACCCCTTTCCTTGATACGCAATGCCAACAAGCCGGTTGGCCTCAACATGTTCTTGGGTC
Source organism: Desulfobacterales bacterium (assembly GCA_030672555.1). GTDB lineage: Bacteria > Desulfobacterota > Desulfobacteria > Desulfobacterales. The sequence continues at coordinate 1,828 of DAOVGD010000167.1, read as the reverse complement.
AGCTTTTTGGGGGAGCCTCCCCTGGAAATAGAACCTCGAATGAACAATATGACAGTACAGCCCAGAGCTAATCCAAGGGCTGGATATGCCATGTTCATCCAGCCGTATTGGCGCGTAAAAATAGACATACCTGTCCCTGTGAGCATAACACCCAGGGCCAATCCCCAAATAGCGCCCAGCCACATCTTCGATTTTTGTGCAATTTTTTTCATACCCTAACACCTATATCTATTTGTAAGTCCAACCAATCAGGGAATGCAGCCTCAGCCTCTGTTCCCTGGTTGACACAACAACTCGCTAGTCTTTGTAAGCCGTTTAATCAAAGTAGTTACAAAAACTTTATAGAAACGAAGTTGGGTGTTAGAAGAGGCTTGATCCATAAGTGAAGCGTTTATCTTCATAAGCATAACGTCACTGAGCGCTATTATGCTCGCAGTCCGTTCGGTCTTGCCAAGATAAGCCATTTCTCCAAAACAGTCTCCTGCTTCCAACACTGCCAGAGGTTTCCCATGCTTTTTAACCATCACCCTGCCGGAAACAATGATATAAAAGGAGTCATCTATTTCACCCTCGGTGATAATATGCTTGTCGACGCTAAATTTAGTCCAGATGCTCGCCTTGATTACCTCTTCTAATTCAGGGGCGGTAAAGTCTCTAAAAAACTTGATCTGCTTAAGGGCATTAAATTTTTCCTGTTGACCGATCTCTTTTTCCGATAGTCTCAAATGGCTAAACGCCACACTTAACTTAGAGGCGAATTCGATTCCTGTCTGGTAACGTTTTTCCCGGTCCTTCTCTAATGCTCGCTTGATGATTGCCTCGAGGGCTTGGGGAATTCCACTTCTTTGGCTGCTCAACGGAACAGGCTCTTCATTAATAATCTTGTAAATTACAGCGTGTGCGCTCTCTCCAGGAAAAGGACTGGCGCCTGCAAGGAGTTCATACATCACCACTCCTAAGGAAAAGATATCAGTTTGTGGGGTTAGTGTATCTTCACGAAGTTGCTCGGGAGACATATAGCGGACAGAGCCGATCAGGCCGACTGGCTGTGTGGAATCAGAGGCCTCAACCATGGCGATGCTGAAATCAGTAATCTTGACTTCTCCCTTTTTTGAAACAATAATGTTACTATGTTTTATATCTCTGTGAATGACACCTTGCCGGTGGGCATAGTCAAGGGCCTTAGCACACTTAAAGATAATCTCCACAACCCTTTTTACTGGTAGTAGGGATTCCTTATCACAATATTTTTTTAGGGTCTCTCCATCAACATACTCCATTACGATGTAACATTGATCGTTTTCAACAGCCGCATCATAAACAGAGATAATATGAGGATGATCTAATTTCCCCGCGGCCTGTGCCTCGTTAAAGAACTGCTGCTGAAGACGAGCTAGTGCCTTGGGGTCTCCGCTAGTATCTGAAAAGGCTGTTTTGATGGCAACAAGACGTTTAATAAAAGAGTCGCGGGCCAAATATACTATGCCCATACCCCCACGTCCTACTTCTTTAATAACCTCATACTTGCCTATCTTTTTTGGTATAGTTTTGTCAGTCGTCATTTGTCATTTAGTCTTTATCCGGAAATGGTAAATTTTGTCCCGAAACAAGGCAAAACAAAGGTTTCTACTAAGATAAAAACTACTTGAGGTACAGACATATATTCGGCAACTATTCGTATAAAATTAATAAAATTTTTTATAAAATAACACCTCCCATTATAAGGGCTTTCGAATATTGTCATGTTGTGGTAAATATAAAGGTAATAGTTCACCGGACGAAAAACATTTGACAGGATAACAGGATAGACATGATATAAATTAAATTA
>DAOVGD010000102.1 GCA_030672555.1 Desulfobacterales bacterium | reverse complement strand
GATAAACGGCGTTCCCTTGGGAAACATGGCGAGGATTTGGCTGTTTCCTATTTGAAGAAAAATGGCTACAAAATTATAGAGCAGAATTATAGATCAAAACTCGGAGAGATAGATATCATCGCCCGAGAAGATGGCGTACTTGCATTTGTTGAGGTAAAGACGCGATATACTAATCGGTTTGGAGGTCCCAAGGGCGCTATAACACAAAAAAAGAAGAGAAAGGTATCTATGGTTGCACTGGAATATCTAAAAAAAACAAAACAGATGGGGCATAAAGCACGCTTTGACGTAGTTGCTGTTCATATCGGCCCGGATCCTATAATCGAACTTATCAAAAATGCCTTCAACCTTGCCTACTGATCATAGCCCAACAAACATGCCAGGTACCCTTTTTGTTGTTGCCACTCCTATTGGCAACTTAGAGGATATTACCCTGAGAGCGCTTCGCATTCTTAAAGAAGTCGATCTGATCGCAGCAGAAGACACCCGGCACACCCGGAAACTTTTGAGTCATTATAAGATTTCCACTCCGCTGGTTTCATACCACGACCACAACAAGGAAATCCGGGCCCCGGAATTGATTTCCAAGCTACAAAAAAAAATCAATATCGCCTTGGTGACTGATGCGGGCACACCATCGATATCAGACCCAGGTTTTTTTTTAGTATGCAGGGCGATCGAGGCCGATATCCCTATAGTGCCTATACCAGGAGTGTGTGCTGCCATTACAGCGCTCAGTGTATCAGGGCTCCCTTCGGATAAATTCCTATTTGTGGGTTTCCTCCCGAGGAAGAAAAATAAGAGGATAGAAGTCTTACAAGGATTAAAAGGAGAGACTAAGACGATAATCTTTTACGAGTCACCGCGCCGACTTTTAGCAACGCTTTCAGAGTTAACGGATATTGTGGGAGATAGAAAAGGGGCTTTGGCACGAGAGCTTACCAAACACTACGAGGAGATCATTCGTGGCAGACTTTCCCAAATCGTTGAGACTGTATCAAACCGGGAGTCGATCAAGGGAGAATGCACTCTCCTGATCGAAGGGAAAAGGGAGGAAGAAGACACATCACAGCCCTTGTTTGTAGAACAACTGCATAGACTTCAGAACGATCCCAACATTTCACTCAAAGATGCGGTAAAAATTGTTGTAGAAGAACAGGGGCTCCCTCGCAACAGAGTTTATCGCGAGGCTCTTAAGATATGGAGGGGATGAGACCATAAGCGCTCAAATAAGGGAAAAAATCATTAATAATTAGTAATTCACAATTGATTATTGATTATTATACAAAATGGGTCAGTGTCTATAAGTGCTTAATTTATCACCACAAATTGTCAATAATCAATTGCTAATTGTCAATTGTGAATTTTACTCCAACTACTCTGGGGTTAAAAAAAATGCTTATTTAAGCGCTTATGGAGGGGATGATACGCTTTTATAGCAAATATTCAGTCTTAACCCGCTGCATGGCGCGAAAGATATTCCCTTTAATCTTTTTGTTGCTCCGGTACAACCTGTCAAGCATATCCCTAATCTCTTTTCGTTTAGAGTTTTGTGCGGAAGGACACGGATTGACCAGATCAGGGAAAGTTTTTTCCTGTGCAAACCGCGCTATGAGCTTCTTATCAGTAAAGGCAAGAGGACGGATTACCGTAAGTGCGCCCTTGAAAAAGATTTGTGAAGGGGACATCGTGCTGATCTCACCGCTATAACACATATTAAGGAACAGGGTTTCAATAATGTCATCCTTATTGTGGCCCAGAGCTAACTTGTTACACTTCCACTCATGGGCAAGTTCGAACAACCGTTTTCTTCTCAGATGTGCACAGAGAAAGCAGGGATTTTCGCGGTTCTCCGGGCTATGCCCACGCAGGCCATAATCAGTATACACTATATGAAAATCATATCCTTTTTCACGGCAATAGGCTGATATGATATCACTGTTTTTTCCGGGAAATCCGAGGTCAATGTAGAAGGCCACCAATGTGTAATCGATGGGAACCCATCGCCGCCGTTCTTCCAGCACTGTAAGAAGTGTAAGGCTGTCCTTTCCTCCGGACAGACCTACGGCAATACGATCCCCATCAGAAATCATACTATATCGGCGTATGGCTTGGCCTACAGCATGATACACGGCTTTGTTGTTATGACTGCCAGACATGTTTGACACCTCCTGCATGATCATATATCATGACTTTTTAGATTATAAGCTATCGGCATCACTTGTTGATATCTTGACACGTAACGTAACTCTATGTATATAAACTATACCTTGAAAATAATCCACGGCTCCGGGTGTCAGAAATGTCCAAGCTTCCGTTTATCATTATTATAGCCTTACTCCTCGAGACAATTTTCTTTTCCCTTGTAACCTGCCCGTTACAACTGTACACCTACGAAGTCCTCGCCGATGAACGGCCGTACTATATCGGCAACAGAAAATGCCGCCTTTGTCATTTTGAATACTTTAAGGAATGGGAAAAGGACCCCCATGCTAATGCCTTTGTGCGGTTGGGGAAGATGAAAGGTAACCCTTACTGTTTGAAATGTCACACCACGGGTTATCGCGAACCCCAGGGTTTTGTCAGTGAAAAGATTACACCGGAATTAAGGGGTGTCCAGTGCGAGGCATGCCACGGGCCCGGCAGCAAACATAAAGATAATCCTTACGACAAGGAGGCCCTTCCGGTTGGAAGAAAGATAGATTATCAAAGGGTCTGCATCAAATGTCACGATCGTAACTGGACTCCGGAATTTGATTATGACAAATACCTGAAGCGAATTGAACACAGGATCAAGCCCAAAAAGGGAAAAGGGGCGATTGTCAGATGAAAAACATCACGGTGGTTAAAACCGCCTTTAGTATCTGTATTCTTCTTTCTCTCCTTATTGGCGTCTTCCTTTTATTAAATGTCAAAGCTATCCCAAAATACACCCGCCTGATCGATAATGGAAAACAGATACTGGAGTCAGTATTAGAAATACAATTACAGGAGAAGAATTATCTCCTGCACCAGCAGGAGGACGTGTTAGACCACATTAAAGAGAGGATGGGCAAGTTGCGAAAAGTACTCTCATTTTATGAAAAATCAACATTTTCTGAAAAGCAAGCAGAGTTTTTCGAATTCGCCGTCTGGGAAGAGGCTATGAACCTCTATGAGCTATTGTTTGATCAGCTTGTCCTCTATCATGAAGCCGTTGAAAAAAACATCGCTGAGATAAGAGAGTTAGAAAAGGATATTCTGGCGGTCATATATTCAAAAATGAATCCAGAGCGTGGCATCATTGCCTTGCAGGAGATTCGCATACATGAAAAGGGATACCTAATTTACAGAAACTATCCCAACCCCCCGGATGAACGATCTTTTGAAGATAAGCGCAAGGAGGCAGTTTCACATCTCCGGGTCTGGGCACAGAAGGATAAAAGGATTGAGGAATTGATGGACAAAGACAATCGTCTGTTTGATGAGATTAAAAATAACTACGAAAGTCAAGATAACACCATCCATGCGCTAAAAAGGGAAAGTGGAAAAATAAGAAATATGGCCGAGAACTTTTTGGAAGAAGGGGGTAAAAGATTATACATCATCTATCGTCGTTGTGCGTTTCTTTCTATAATCCTTTTGGTTACCTGGCTGATCGCCGCCGTTCCCATTGCAGCGACCCGGTTCGCGGATAAGCTCAATACCAAGGACAAGGGATAATTTGACATATGTCACCCTTAAAAAACATGGGCATCCGGGCCAAGATTATAGCGGCTATGGTTGTATTGCTTGTGTTCATTGGACTGCTGTCCTTCTGGACCACCCATATGCACGAAAAAAAGAGCCTCCTTACTAACATGCAGGATAATGCCGTTATCTTGAACCGGGCATTGATTATCAGCATCACAAACCAGAAAAGTATTGGCGAAAAGGTAAACCTGCAAACACTGGTGGAAGACTTATCTCTCACCGAAGGGATTTTCGGTGTATGGGTTATAGATAATAATTTCCGAATTACATCTGCCACATTCAGGGATCAGGTGGGAGAGGTCGCATCTTCCCGTTTCATTTCGGAAGCATTAGAAAAGGGCTATTATGTTTGCGGATTTGACACTAAGATGGGGGAGGAGGTCTACTCAGCGGTTTACCCCCTTAAAAAGGGGGGTAAGATTTTGGGGGTCCTGGAGGTTGCTTTTGAATTGCGCGAATATCAGCACGCACACTCCAGAGACCGGATACAACTCGCTGCCCAGATGAAGAGAGACAGCCGCATCATGGCCGAATCGCTCAGTTACAGCATCGAAAATATGCGGGACGTGAATGAACTGATCCATATTCAAAGATTAGTAGACAGATTAACCGCAGAATCCGAGATTATTTCGCAGGTCATGATTGTTGACGATGACAGTCGGATCATAGCCTGCGATGACTTGAACAGAGTTGGCGTGATTGCCGATGACAAGGGGGTGAGAGCGATTATCAATGGGGCGAGCATATATACCCGGCTATTTCCTAGTAAAAAAGCATATATGGTCGATATGCCATTAAGAATCGGTGATGAATTTAAAGGCGTGGTAAGTATCGGTTATGACGCAACAGATTATTACACACATTTGTCTCAAATCTTTGACTTCGGTCTGCTAATCACCGGTATGGGTATTCTCATGGGGATATTGCTCTCCTTTCAAGTGGCCAACCCGATTATTATGCCCATCCAGCGCCTGACAGGAGTTACCAAAAGACTGGCGGAAGGAGATCTTTCCCAAAGGGCCGCTGTAAGTTCCAAAGATGAGGTTGGCGCTTTAGCCTCGGCCTTCAACCGGATGGCCGAAGATTTGGCGCACTCGAAGGACGAAATAGATCAATATAGCAAGACCCTTGAGGAAAAGGTACGGCAACGAACACGGGAATTGGAAATAAGCAACCAGGAGTTAAGGGCAATTCAAAATGAGCTGGTGGAAGCCAATATGGCCAAGTCAGAATTCCTGAGTATAGCCTCTCATGAGTTTCGCACACCCCTGACCACTGTGTTGGGATACAGCGAGCTTCTGTTGACAAGAGCTTTAACGGAAAGCCAGAAAAAGGAGTTTTTGGGGTTTATTAACGAGGAGTCGATCCGCCTGAGCAAGATTGTCGATGACCTGCTCGATATCTCCCGGATAGAATCCCAAAAGGATTTTGGGTTTGTAAAAAAACCTGTCCAACTGGCTGAGGTCTTATTGGAAAACATTAAGTTCTATTCCCGAGCAGAGATCGGTCCCCGCATTATTACAGATATGGAACAAGATCTACCCCTTGTAAGCGCAGATGGCGACAAAATTGGTCAGGTTATTAAAAACCTTATTGACAATGCAATTAAATACTCTTTAGGTGGCGATATTGTATGTAAGGCTTTTGTAAGGGATAATATGGTCTGGATTAGTGTTCAGGACCAGGGCATTGGGATATCGCAACAGGATCTTTCCCGTGTCTTTGATAAGTTCTTCCGTGTAAAGCGGAAGGAGACAGATCAAATTAGCGGCACAGGTCTTGGACTCCCTATCGTAAAATATATTGTAGAATTTCATGATGGAGAGATAGATATAGAAAGCAAGCAGGGCAAAGGAACAACAATCGGTTTTGGACTCCCTCGACTTTAGTCGAGTAGTCAAGTAGTTTATTGGTCGAGTGGTTAAATGGTTCCGCCGAGGCGGATCAAATGGGCAACGAATATCCGACTCGACCAATCGACGATTTAACGACTCGACCATTTGCGGAAGGATTGAGGATTAAATGAGAAAAATATTAATAGTCGATGATGAGGAAAAAGTAAGAAAGCTGGTAGAAGTCACGCTTTCTATAGGCAATTTTGAGATCTTGCATGCATCGTCAGGCGATGAGGGCTTAAAAATGGCCCAAGAGGCTAAGCCTGATATCATTTTGTTGGACGTTATGATGCCGGGCGGATTGGATGGTTTCGATGTATGCAAGATTCTCAAAAGTGACCCTGATACACAAGATACTTATATCATCATGCTTACGGCTAAAGGGCAACAGGCCGACAAAGAAAAGGGGCTTGCCTTAGGCGCTGACGATTATTTTATAAAACCATTTAGCCCTATGGAGTTAATGGATAAGATAGACAAGGTACTTGCGTAATTTGTCGAGTAGTTGAGTAGTTAACCACTTGACCAATTGTAAGGAGAAAAGACTTTGCAGAAGATATGGCTTGGCGTTATCCTGATTTTGATCGGCCTTGGTGTTTATAGTCTCTATGGCTATCTTCACCTGGAATCACCGCCGATCGTGGAAGAAGTGGAACCAAGGCCAAAGCCGCCTGCATATGTTTTTGAAACCCCGGGTGTAACCCACAATGAGATTTTGATCGGTTCCTCTTTAGCCCTCGAAGGACATGCCAGCTTTTTGGGCACCCAATACCTGCACGGCGCCATGTGCTTGATAAAGCAGATAAACAGTGAGGGCGGCATCCATCATCGTCAGATCAGGATGATTACCTATGATGATGGATACGACCCTCCACGATGCGTGGCCAACACAAAAAGATTAATCCATAAGGACAGAGTGTCTTGTCTCTTCTGCTATGTGGGTACGCCAACCACCTTGAAGATCATAGATATCGTGGAAGAGAACAAGATTCCCCTTCTGGGTATTTTTAGCGGGGCCGATAAACTCCGCTTTCCCTTCCGGCACTATATCTTTAATATCCGATCATCTTACTACCACGAGGCCAACGCTATTGTCCGCTACTTCGTGGAAGAAAAGGGGCTGCGCCGCATAGCGGTGTTCTATCAATATGACGACTATGGTTTTGATGGGCTTAAGGGCACACAGATTGCTTTGCAAAAATATGATCTTTCTCCGGTGACAATGGGGAGTTTTATAAGGGGAACCCTGGACATTGAGAATGCCCTTGATAAGATCGAGTCATCTCGAGCAGAGGCGGTCATCATGATAGGTACCTATAGCCCCTGTGCCAAATTTATAAAGGAGGCCAGGACCAGGGGGTATAATCCTTTGTTTCATAATGTCTCTTTTGTGGGGGCAGATAAACTGGTCCAGGAGCTTGGTGATGCCGGCGAGGGGGTCTTGATTACCCAAGTCGTGCCCCCACCTACTGAACGGATTCTTTTGCCTGCTACTGAGCAATATTCCCGTCTGTTAGCCATATATTATCCGGAGGATAAACCGAACTTTGTAAGTTTTGAGGGCTTTATTAACGCCAGAATTTTGATTGAAGCCTTTAGGCGGGCAGGACGAGATGTTTCGCGGGAAGGTTTTATCAGGGCATTAGAGTCTATTAAAGAACATTATGTGGGAATTGGGGCGGTTATCAATTTCGGACCGCAGGATCACCAGGGGATGGATGACGTATACCTTACTCAGGTCAGGAACGGGCAACTTCAGCTTCTATTACATAAATAAATCGGTCAAGTAGTTGAGTGGTCGAGTAGTCGAGTGGGAAAATGATCAAGTGGTTAATCGAAGGCGGAACTACCGAACTACTTGACTACTCGACCAGTCAACAAGCGTCACGATACCGGCAGGCAAATCTTGAACTGGGTGCCTTGATCAGATGCACTCATTACATCTATCGTTCCTCCGTGTTTCTCTATTATCCTATAACATATAAACAGGCCGAGGCCCGTGCCTCGGCCCGTGTCCTTTGTTGTGTAAAATGGTTCAAAGACATGGTCTATGATTTCAGGGGGTATGCCGGACCCCGTATCTTCGAATAGTATCTCCACGTACGGCTGTTTTTTTGCTGATTTTTCCGGATGATTAGTGGCGTCAATACGCAATGTGCCACCCGGCTCCATGGCATCAATGGCATTGAGGGTAAGATTAGTGAAGACCTGCTCAATTTGAGCATCATCTACCAGAAGTTTTGGGAGGTCAGGTAGTAAGTTGTTTTCCACCGTTATCTGGTTCTTCGTAAGTTTATATTTCACCAAGGAAAGACTTTGTCCCAAGATAGCACAGATATCCATAGGTTCTCTTTTTTCAGGCTTCTTACGCGAAAAATCGAGAACCTGCTGCAACATGCCAGAGGCTTTCGACAAGCTTTGTTCTATTAGCTCCAGGCGTTCAACCGCCTTTTCCGAAAGATTACTTCGATCCATGAGTAAGAGAGATAAATTACCCACCGCCGGAACTAGCATGTTGTTAATCTCATGCGCAATCCCGGCTGCCAGTTCTCCTAAGAGGGCTATCCTCGCGGAACGGGCCAGCTGCTGCTTAGTCAGTTCTATCTGCCTGTCTTTTTCCTTCCTTTCTGTAAAAATTCTGGCCAGATCTTTGGCATAAAGCAAAACCTGGTCCTCGACGGCTTTCAAATTATTTTCTAATTTTTTGACCGAGGATTTACCGGTTTTTCCCTTTTCCGCCATTTGATTCTCCTGTGCTACAATATGCTATATCCTAATTGAGCAAAATTGAGGTAGGTTCAAACAACGTCTCATAGTTTTTGGCAAACTCTTTAAGCTGTTTTAGGTAATTATCGACATCTATCAACATGCCCTTGAATTTTTATGGAAAATATGCAAGCATCACCTAAGAATACCCAAAATCCCCGCGGCCAAAATCTTCGTCTTCGTTAACCCTTAACAAAACTGAACGTTTTGCAAAGGTCCCGTATCTCTGGATAGAAGTTGTAAAAAAGATTTCAGTTCGCTGGATTGCTTGGAAATATCCGGAACATGACCGGGGTAAGATATCAGGAGGGGGGATTTTCCTCCACATCCTCAGACGGCTCCTGGTTTTTATTGATAACGACTTTCTGCGCTGCAATTTCTCGCAGTGCTACTACAACGGTTTCATTTTTTGGTGAATTAACCAATGGTTGTGCCCCATCTCTTAGCTGGCGAACCCTTTTGGCCGCCATATGGACCAATAAGAATCTATTGTGAGTCTGATCCAAACAATCTTCTATTGTAATACGCGCCACTCTTTTCTCCTCGTTGCAAGTATTATAAACCAAAACTCATTATTAATTGCACAATGTTTTTAATTTGTCAATTACCAAAAATCCGCACGCAAAGACGCAAAGGCGCTAAGGTTTTCGTTTTTTGTCCTTTGCTCCTTTGCGTCTTTGCGTGCGTCTTCAATTCCTTGTTCCTGTATCCTCAACTGGGACACGATATTTCAATCAATTCATAACACCGTTTTCCGCCCGGTACCTGTATTATAATCTCGTCACCGACCTCTTTGCCGATCATCGCCTTCCCAAGAGGTGACGAAATAGATATACGCCCTTTCTTGATGTCGGATTCCTCCGTGCCTACCAATTGATAGCTCACCCTTTCTTCTGTATCCACATTTTCCAAAAGGGCGACACATCCAAAGACCATGCGAGTCGTATCCAGGTTTTCCGTATCAATAATTTCAGCATGGGCCAATTTATAATTTAATTCATTAATTCTTCCCTGAATAAAGGCCTGTCGATCCTTGGCAGCCTCAAATTCTGCGTTTTCCGATAGATCTCCGTGTGCCCTGGCCTCTTCAATGGCCTTAATGTTTTGGGGACGCTCCACAGAAGTCAATTGTTTTATTTCCTGCTTCAAGGCTTCATAGCCATCCTTGGTCATAGGTATTCGGTTCATGTTCACTCCGTTCTTATCGTATAGGCTACAGCTTTTTAAAACATGGCTGCAGTCAAAAAATAGTCGCTAATCAGTATGGAAACAGAAGCGAGGACTACTGCCTCAGTGGTAGCTTTTCCTACGCCTTCTGCTCCCCCTCTGGTATAAAATCCCTTATAACATCCTACGAGAGAGAGAATCAAGCCAAAACAGGCCGCCTTTATTAGGCCATTAAAAATATCATCGAGCTCCAAAATATCAAGCATTTTTTTCATATAGATACCGGAATTAATATCAAGAAGTCCCACACCAACAAAATAGCCTCCTACAATTCCGACAAAATCCGAAACTATCGTTAAAACGGGTGTCATCAGAATTCCGGCAATTATACGCGGAACAACCAGATAATGGATCGGATTCGTGGCCATAGTGTAAAGTGCGTCAATCTGTTCCGTTACCCGCATGGTGCCGAGTTCGGCAGCCATGGCAGATCCTGCCCGACCCGTTATCATTAATGCGGTCAATACCGGTCCCAGCTCTCTTGTCATGGAGAGAGCAACGGTAGAGCCAACCAGACTTTCAGCACTGAAAAGACGAAAGCCGTGATAGGTTTGAAGGGCCAATACCATTCCCGTAAATGTACCGGTCAGAAGCACCACAAAAAGCGAATTGACCCCTACAAATTCCATCTGTTTAAATATATTTCTCACCCTAAACGGAGGACGGGTCACCCACGTCACAGCACTCAGAAAGAATAACGTTATTTGGCCCAGACCCTTGATCCATGTGACGCCCAGGCGGCCTATTAATTCAAATAAATTCAGCATAGTATTTTAACGTGTTAAATGTGGGTTGAATATATCTATTTAGTGTCCGAACGAAAAGTCATGTTCAGACAAAATCCGAATATCGAAATCCGAAAGTCGTAACAAATTCGTATTTCATTTGACAGAATGGCCTAAATTAACCACGCCTTAGGCGTGGGAAATACAATATTTTGGTCATTGGGACATTCTTGTTTTGGTCATTGTTGAGCGCTGACGCTTCACTTCGTGCCGGATTGAGCGCTGACGCTTCACTTCGTGCCGTGCTTCGGATTTCGAATTTTTGACCTAAAAAACGGGGGCTTCGATCAGGCACTATTTAGTATACATTCAATAATGGTAGATTTTATCCCATTTTTATTTGTACACTATTTAGTTGTCATAGTAAATACCCCGCCCCAATTATCGCCTGGCGGATTTGCCTTCAATGTTTCACACCTCTGGGAATAAAGTTGTGATGGTGCATCCGTAGGGAGTATTTTTAGCGCATTTGAAAAGTATCTGGCAGCCTTATCCCATTCTTGCTTTTTGTATTCCTTCAGACCTCGTGTAAATTGACCTATCAGGTCAACCATATTTTGGGGAATGTCACTCTCTCCTATAAGTTCATAGATCTTTACAGGTTCTGATTTTCCCTTAACGCGTACCAGGTCAAGTTCTCGACAGGTAAGAAGTGGAGATACGTAGGTATAGGTAAATTCACTTATTATGATATTGGTGCCATACGTCTTGTTGGCTGCTTCCAGACGGGAACCAAGGTTTACACTATCTCCCATAACAGTGTAGTCAAAGCGGCGATCAGACCCCATATTACCTACTACCATCGGACCGGTGTTTATTCCGATTCCAATATCGATGTACGAGATTTTTTGTGAATCCCAACGGGCTCGAAGCCCTTCCAGGGCCTCCAGCATCCCAAGGGCCGTTCGACAGGCACGTTCGGCATGATCTGGTTGGTCCACCGGCGCCCCAAAGACTGCCATAACTGCATCACCTATGTACTTATCCAAGAGGGCATCATATTCAAAAACAACATCCGTCATGGCGGTTAGATATTCGTTCATAAAATGGACCAGTTGTTCCGGTGTAAGTCCCTCTGAAATGGTAGTAAACCCCCGAATGTCTGAAAAAAGAACGGACAGCTCTTTTTTTTCTCCTCCCAGTTTTAACTTTTCCGGTTGTTTGACTATTTCATTGACCACTGAAGGAGTCAGATAATAGCTGAAGGCATTGCGTATCCACCTTTTCTGCCTTTCTTCGGTCGCGTATTTAAACATGGTAATATTCACATATACTGCAATCAATACTGCCGACGTATAAGTTACATTGAGTAATGCACCCTGATAAATAAAGAGATAACGACAGAACCATAGATAGACCAGAAACAGTGTGATTGCTGCCGAGATTCCGGTAATCGGCCGGAATCTCATCAGAGCTATACCAAGAGATGACCCGAATAGAACAATAGCAGCTATATCAAAAAGACCGGCCCAATTGGGACGATGGAGAAATTGTTGATGCAGTATATTATTAATGACAGTGGCGTGAATTTCCAGACCAGGATATACACTGGAAAACGGTGTTACCCTATGGTCGTAAATTCCTGTGGCCGTGGCTCCCACAACAACGATCTTGTCTTGGAATGTCCCGGGTGCCATGTTTCGTTCTAAAATGTCGGATACCGAAATATGAGAGAATGTCTTGGCACCTCCCCGGTAATTGATTATGAGCCGTCCGTCTTCAGTGGTCGGTATTGTCAATGGCCCTACTTTCAATTCTTCAATTCCGTACTCCGCTATCTTCACCGAAAGCGGAGGGCCTCCCAAATAGGCGCGGACTATTTGAAGAGAAAGGGGGCCGAACAGTTTCCCTCCACACTGGATAACCATGGGGACCCAACGAATGGTGCCATCTCTATCGGGGAACACATTAAAATAACCTGCATATGGTGTGGCAGAGGCGACTGGCGGGATATTTGATTGCGGCATTAGGGCTTGATACATTGGGACATTTCGTGCTTTTTGAGAAGTATATCGGGTCATATGATATCTTGCTTTGGCAATATTCTTCAATTCTTCACGAACTGTTTCCTGATCAATATGTTCCAGATTTTCTCCGGACATATGAAAAAAGTATCCCAATACCACCTTTGCATGCGACCGTTTAATTGCCTCCGCAAGCAAACGGTCATTATCAGCCTTTGCTTCGGCTTCGTGGAGGTGCTTTGATAGTTCCTGATTTTCTATGCCAAGTACCTTTATATGTTCTTGTAACCGGCGAATTGTCATCAATGTGTTGTTTTCATCCGGCTCTAAAAAGCCTATATCAAAACCGATAACTCGTGCGCCATCTTCGGACAGCTTATCGATTAAATCAGCCATCTTGGCCCTTGGCCAAGGCCATTTCCCCTCTTTTTCGATACTCTTGTCGTCGATCACAGCCAATATGAGCTCATCTCCGGGGGGTAGCGGGCCACGGGAGACAAATCGTAAATCAATGGTCTTTAGCTCCATAAGGTCTATAAAAGGGATGCCGACAAGATAGGCGGCTATACCCAAAAGGATAGTACAGAGAATGATAGTTATCGGATTAATCTTGAAAATTGTTTTAAAAAACTTTTTCATAGGAGGATTATATCAAAAGGATGGGGGCTTATAATGACCGAGGTAGGCTCATTTAAAGCCTTTCATGAGATCATCAATAAAATAGTCCACTTAAGTATTTAAGTATACGTTAAAAAAGGATACAAAGTCAAGTAACGCTGTATTCTTATCAAGGCCAAGTCATTCTCTCACATAACATATTGAAACAACATTTATTTATGTAAATTTTCAGATTCTCACGCAAAGGCGCCAAGCTCGCAAAGAAAAAAATAAAACTTAGCGTCTTTGCGCCTTTGCGTGAGGCAATATT
>DAOVGD010000075.1 GCA_030672555.1 Desulfobacterales bacterium | reverse complement strand
AGTTTCCTTAGGAGGCTATCCGAGAATTATGTCCATAACGAAAAAGAGTGAGAACGAGACAAAATTTTCGCAAATTTGAGGAGAATAGCAGGCCTATTTGACGAAAACTTGCGGAAATTTGGGCCGTTTCTCACGCTTTTGTAGTAGGATCAGAATTCTCGGACAGCCTCCTAGAGATTAAACTCACAAGCCACCAAACTTCCATACTAAAAAACCATACAAAAAACAGTTGAATCTTCTAAGTGTATACTGTAACGTACAAGTAAGATGGCGTCGTAAAAAATCCAATCTACTGCGTTATAGTGGTTTTTCAGGCACTCGACATACCATATGTATGCCTTCGCACCTGAAAAACCACTACGCCTTGTATATTAATCTTTTTACTTAGCCATCCTTTATCAAACTCAAGACTTTTTACGAGAGTATCAAGTAAGGGCTTTCAATTCACAAAAGACTTTTTACGAAACCGTCAAGACTGATGAAACTTACGATTTTTCAGCGCCTTGTTCTCGGCTACCTGAGTATTTTTTTGCTTGTCGTGGCGTTGAGCACGTATACGATTTACCAACTGTACCGTCTCAACAATCTTACACATCTTATTCTTCATGTGGACAACGTTGCGATAAATGATGTAAATAAGATTAGAGACTCATTGTTGTCCCAGATCCGCTATGAAAATAAGTATCTTCTCACGAGAGACGAAAGTTTTTATAAACAATTTCAGATAGCAAAACAGGATTTTGTCCGATATCTTTCTGGGCTATCTTATGATTCTAACTCCGATCAGGGGGCTTTGATAGGGCGAATAAAGGAACTCCACTCCGAGTATCTTTCTCTTTTTGAAAAAGAGGTACAATATCTGAACGAGGGAAAGAACCTTTCAGAAATTTCTTATAAAGAAGAAAAACAGGAGCATATTAATGGCGTAATAGATGTTTTAAAAGAATTAAATACTTATACACAATCTAATATCGACGGGAAAATGATGACCCTGGAGGCGACCGGCAAAAGAGCCGCTGAGATGTCTTTGATTATGACGATAACCACGTTGCTTGTCGGAGTTTTTATTTCTTTGGTAATTACCAAGAGTATCAATAAACCCCTTTCTTTATTGAAAGATAGGACTAAAAAAATCGCTCAAAGCGGGGTCTTTGACGGGTATTTAGACTTGTCGTCTCCGCCTGAAGTAAATGAGTTGGCATCTTCTTTTAATTTTATGTGTGCCAAGCTGAAAAAGTTAGATCAAATGAAGGTTGATTTTCTCTCCCATGTTTCTCACGACCTTCGCACACCGTTGACATCAATAAGAGAGGGAACTAATTTATTATTAGAAGGCGTGGGAGGGGATGTTACAGATAAGCAAAAAAGGCTTTTGACTATTATTGGTGAAGAAAGTAACCGTTTGATACATTCTGTCAATTCCCTCCTCGATCTGTCAAAAATTGAGGCGGGTATAATGCCGGCAGATTTCGAACGGATAAATGTTGCCCCTCTTATTAATCAGGTAATATTCGAGACAGAGCCACTTATGGAAGGGAAAAATATACAGATTACAGGAAAGGTCTCCGGAACATTGCCAGAGGTGAATATAAACCGTGAACGTATTCTTCATGTATTAAGAAACTTGCTTGGCAACGCGATTAAATTTACCCCGGAAGGTGGAAAGATATGGGTAAGCGCAGACCCTGCAAACCATGAGGTAACTGTTTCGGTAGCTGACACAGGGCCTGGCATACCAGAGGAGAAACTATTTTCCATATTCGATAAATTTCACCAGGTATCAACAAAAGATCAGAAAAAAAGAGAAGGCACAGGTTTAGGGCTGTGCATAGCAAAAAACATCATAAATGCCCACGGAGGGAAGATATGGGCGAAAAGCAAGATAGGTCAAGGAAGTACGTTTACCTTTACCTTGCCGGTCTGATTCTCCTTACTTTTTCCGGATGCGCCACATGCGCGGGCTTACAAAACAGATGGAGTGCGTATGAGCATCTTTCCCGTGCGGAGACATCTCTGGAACAGGGCGATTTTGAAAAGGCGGCACAGGAGAGTCAACGATCATTGGATTTGGCAGGCGAAAAATCGCCGGGAGATAAGGCTCTGTTCACCTTGGGATTGATCTATGCGCATTATGGAAGGGCAAAAAAGGAGTATGAAAAATCTCTTGCCTATTTCAGAAAGGTCGTATCAGATTATCCTAAAAGTCCTTTGGTCGAGGAGTCCAGGATATGGATAGATACACTTCAACTAATTGAAAAAACAAAGAAAAGAGAATTTGAGAAACCTCTTAGATACGAGAAAAAGATAGGGGAGTTTCTCGAGTATGCCGAAGAACTTTTGGGCCGGGAAGATTATGAAGGGGTCATAACGGAAAGCCAAAAAATTCTTGATTTGACCCGAGAGGATTCGCCAAAAGATGAGGCCCTTTTTGTGTTAGGATTAGTATATGCACACTATGGGAATGCAAAGAGAGATTATGAAAAATCTCTTGGCTACTTCAAAGAGCTTGTGTCAAACTATCCAAAAAGTCCGATGGTGGAACGGGCAAAAATATGGATAGGAGTGCTGGAAATTCTTGAGAAGATGAAACAGGTCGATATCGAACTTGAAAAAAAGAAAAAAGAATGGACTGAGTAACATGTCGCTTGGAAAGATTTTAATTGTGGACGATGATAAGAACCTCCTCGAACTGTTGCAAACGAGAATAGAGGCGGCAAAATATGAAGCCGTAATATCACAGAAGGAAGACGTAGCGCTTGAGCTTGCCCAAAAGCATGTTTTTAACCTCGCAATTGTCGACTTGAAATTGATGCGTACGGATGGGATCAGTTTAATGGAGGAGCTTCATGCTATAAATCCGGATCTTCCGGTTATCATTCTCACCGCTCATGGCAGTGTTGAAAACGCGGTAGATGCAATGAAAAGAGGAGCTTATAGCTACCTCTTAAAACCGTTTGATGCGCGGGACCTCCTTTCTCATATCGAAAAAGCGCTGGAAAAACGCAAGCTGGCTGTAGAAATTAAGATACTGGAGGGTAGCCTCGAGGAAAAGTATGATTTTAAAAACATTGTGACCCGAAGCGAGAAAATGCGGGATGTACTCCAGCAGGTAGCCCGCATCGCGCAGACCGACTCTACCGTCTATCTGCACGGTGAAAGCGGTACGGGAAAAGAGTTGATCGCCAAAGCAATCCATTTGAGCAGTCCCAGAAAGGAAGATCCTTTTGTAGCTATAAACTGTGCTGCCATACCCGATACACTCCTTGAAAGCGAACTCTTTGGCTATAAAAAAGGAGCATTTACTAACGCTGTTCGAAATAAGCGTGGACTCTTTGAACAGGCTCACGGTGGGACAATGTTTCTTGATGAAATTGGGGAGATGTCTCCCTCTCTTCAGGCAAAGCTGTTAAGAGTATTGGAGGTCCACCAGTTTCATCCGGTAGGGGCGGAAAAACCAGTGGATGTAGATGCAAGATTGATTGTGGCAACCAATAAGGACATTGTACAAGAGGTAAAAAACGGACTTTTTAGAGAAGATCTCTTTTATCGAATACATGTTATTCCTATTTATCTGCCCCCGCTGAGGGAAAGAAAGGAAGATATACCGGCTTTAGCCAAACATTTTTTGAAAAAAAACAGCAAAGAGATGAAAAAAGATATCTCTGACATTACACCGGGAGCTATTCAGAAACTGATGCTTCATGATTGGCCTGGAAACGTGCGAGAGCTGGTAAATACTATTGAGTATGCGGTTGCAATGACCACAAAGAATGTAATTACAGAAGAGATGGTTTTGCCACATAAGAACATTGTCTCAACCGAATTTCAACTAAAACCATTGAAAGAGGCCAAGGGGGAGTTCGAAAAAGGTTATCTGATTAATCTGCTTGAGCTAACCAAAGGAAATGTAACCAGGGCGTCAGAGATGGCCTCAAAGTATCGGGCAGACTTTTACAACCTACTTAAAAAATATAATCTGAGCCCCAAGGATTTTAAAAAGTAGGTTAGGCTTCTCAGGCTTGAATGCAAAAAAACGTTGCGCTTGAATATCGGTTGAAACGCTGCAAGAACGTAATTACACTCGGGGTACGTCCTAATTTTTCCGATTACAAAGATTGGGAAAGGGAACTAATACGAAATTCTTCTGTTATCTATTATCCCACTGTGTTTTACGCTGACATCTTTGACACCATAGGGAAGCGGACTTTTCCCACCTATCATACATACAAATTTACGCAAGACAAGATCAAACAGACCACCCTGTTCCGGCTTCTGGATATTCCTCACCCAAAGACACGCTTTTTCTATGGTAATCGTCAAAAGGGAAGTATCCTTAATCGCTTTCAATTCCCGCTCATTGCCAAAATCCCGAGGGGATCGGCTTTCGGAAAAGGTGTTTACTTGATCCGAAATAAACAAGAGCTTGCCGATTATGTCCAATTAACGCACGTGGCCTATATCCAGGAGTATCTTGAATTCGATCGTGACCTCCGTGTTGTGATTATGGGAAATCGCATAATTCATGCATATTGGCGTATCGCCCCGGAAGGCGACTTTCGTACCAACGTATCCCTGGGAGGAGAGATCAGTTTCGATAATATACCGGAGGAAGGCCTTGATTTGGCGCTCAATATAGCCAGGCAGTGCCGTTTTGATGACGTGGGCCTGGACATATGTTTTGCCAGGGGACGCTACTGGGTCCTGGAGGCGAATATGAAATATGGAAAAAAGGGGTTCAAGAAGGCTGGAATCAATTATTATCGGCTTGTAGATGAAATGATTGATAGGGGGGAACTGTAACGAAAAGTGAAAAGTTGAAAGTGTAAAATGGTTAGGGCTTCACTTTTTAACTTTTCATTTTTAACTTTCAACTCTTAATTTGCAACGGACAGTCAAGCCATGGTTGACTTAAAGGAATTAAAACAACATTTAAATGGCAGAGAAAAAAAATTCCTCTCGCCCCATGCCACACTGAGCAGGGATGCGGTAAGACGTGCCCCTGATCCGCGGACCGAGAAAGGGCATCGTCAGGAATTTTCAGTTGATTCAGACC
The DNA here is from genome assembly GCA_030672555.1 of Desulfobacterales bacterium. Lineage (GTDB taxonomy): Bacteria > Desulfobacterota > Desulfobacteria > Desulfobacterales. The sequence continues at coordinate 6,008 of DAOVGD010000075.1, read as the reverse complement.
GTATCCTTCATTCTGCTGCTTATACTCGTTACATTGACAAAACCCAGGTCTTCTCTCTTGTGGATAATGACCATATTACTCATAGGGTGCTTCATGTACAGCTCGTATCAAAAATCTCCAGAACAATCGGTCGTTTTTTAGGTCTGAACGAAGACCTCATTGAGGCGATCGCCTTAGGACATGACATCGGTCATTCCCCATTTGGACACGACGGCGAGACGTATTTGTCAAAGCTGTGCGTAGCGCACGGAATCGGTCCATTTCAGCACAACCTTCAGAGTGTCAGATTCCTCGAAAGAATTGAAAGACAAGGGAAGGGGTGGAACCTGTCGCTTCAGGTATTGGATGGTATTATGTGTCATGATGGCGAAGTCCACAGCGATATGCTCCAGGTGATTCATAAAAAAACCTTTGAGATATTTGACCGAGAACTTGTTGAAAAATATAGAAATCCTGACCTTAACCTCGTTCCTATGACTCTTGAAGGTTGTGTTGTTCGCATAGCCGACACTATTAGTTATATCGGGAGGGATATCGAGGATGCCATACTCCTCGGTCTAATTAAGCGATCCGATATTCCAAGAGATGTTGTTGCACGTCTGGGCGATACCAACGGGACTATAGTCTACAAATTAGTGGAAGACGTAATTGAGAATAGCTTTCAGCAACCATATGCCACCTTTAGTCAGGAGGTCTCTGAAGCGGTTAAGAAACTAAAGGAGTTCAATCTGAAATATATTTATCTCAATCCTAAAATAAGGCCGGATTATCGCAAGATAGAAAACCTTTTTAAAGTATTGTTTGAGCAATATCTGGATGATGTCGAGAAGCAGAGAGCGGATTCAAAGATCTTCCGTCGTTTTCTCGACAATATGGACGATTCCTATCGTGCGAACACCTCAGACCCTGAGATCGCAAGAGACTATATTGCCGGCATGACAGACGAATATTTTCTGAAGGAATGTAATGGGCTTTTGTTTCCAAGGCGCCTTGGGGGTGAATTTTAATAGTGGAACCGGAAAGGATCTATAGAGAGTTATGCTCGGTGGCTGAAAGGCTCGGAGTGGTGGTGTCCGAGAGGAACCTGAAGGGGACAAATCCTCCCACAAAAAGTGGAATTTGCAAAACAGGAGGGCGTTATATTGTTGTCATCGACAAGACCGAACCGGTTGCCGGAAGAATCGAACTGTTGGCCTCATGCCTGAATCGTATAGATCTTGACAATGTGTATCTGATGCCGGCGATTAGGACTGTCCTTGAAAAAAAGGAAATTTAGGGATTGTGAATTGGAAGAGGGCTGAGGAATCGTCGCCACGGGGTTTATATTAATGTGTTTGCGAAGCCATGACGGCATCCGGACAAAAGTTTACATAATATACATTATCAGACGTTGATGGAATTGAGAGTTAAAAGTGAAAAATGAAAAATGGCTAAAGGGTCACCTTACATTTCTTGGGACTTCGGTTTTATTAACTTTTCATTCTTAATTTTTAACTCTTAATTCACACTTGTTGTCATCAGCACTATGTGCTATAAACCGGTTCAACAATGGACAATCTTTTCACTCAATTGGAACAGCGCATATATACCGTTTCTGAACTAACGCACTCCATTAAATCTCTTTTGGAAGAAGCCTATCCTTTTGTCTGGGTCACAGGTGAAATCTCTAACTTTCGTGTTCCGACCTCAGGCCATTTTTATTTCACATTAAAAGACCCTGAGGCTCAGATCAATTCGGTAATGTTTCGCGGTCAAAACCGATTCCTGAAGTTTCAGCCGGAAGACGGCATGGAAGTGATTGCCATGGGCCGGATCACGGTGTTTGAGCCACGCGGCGCCTACCAGATTATTCTGGAGGTTATGGAGCCGAAAGGCATCGGAGCGCTTCAACTGGCCTTTGAACAACTCAAGGAAAAACTCTCAAATGAAGGACTCTTTGACGAGGTTCATAAACGCCCTCTTCCGGTTCTGCCTGAAAAAATAGGGGTGGTAACCTCTCCAACCGGTGCGGTCATTCGAGACATTATCAATGTTGCGCGGCGCAGGTTTGATAACATGACCATATTAATCGCACCGGTGCGCGTACAGGGTGACGGCGCGGACGGAGAGATCGTAAACGCCCTAGAATTGTTGAATAAACGGGATGACATTGATGTGATTATCCTTGCGCGAGGCGGGGGCTCATTAGAGGACCTCCAACCTTTTAATACTGAAAAGGTCGCTCGTGCGATTTATAAATCTCATATTCCTATTGTTTCGGCTGTCGGACACGAAACCGATTACACGATTTCTGATTTTGTAGCTGACTTGAGAGCCCCTACTCCTTCTGCTGCGGCCGAACTCGTAGTCCCGCGCAAAGCAGATTTGTTAGCGCGCACCGCCGAGATTGCTGATTCACTTAGAATTACCCTTTTGAATAAAATTAGCGGACTTCGCGAGCACATATACCATCTTGCAAAACGGCTGTCAGATCCCGGAAAACAGATTGAGAACATGCGGCTTCGTGTGGACGACAATCTCTCGAGAATTGTTTATTCATTCTCGAGAGATATCAGTAAAGCCAGAGACAGGCGAAACTTGTGGCACGAAAGGTTTTGCCAAAGCATACAGCGGTGTCTTGAATACCATCGAGGGATTCTGCATGCGGTGGCTGGTAAGCTCGATTCCCTTAGCCCTCTTTCTACACTAAGCCGGGGATACAGTATTGCCAGGTCACTTCCAGACTACAGGGTCATAAAGGACGTCCGATCTGTTTCTGCTGGCCAACGGATTGAGGTAATAGTTGCTCGCGGGAAAATGATTTGCCGGGTAGAAAGGAAATATTGAACATATGGCGAAACAGAAATTTGAGACTTCGATGAAACGTCTCGAAGATATTGTAAGAGAACTTGAGACAGGAGAACTCTCCCTTGAGGATTCTCTTAAAAAATTTGAAGAAGGAATAAAGCTTTCAAAATTTTGCTCAAACAAGCTGGACGAGATTGAAAAGAAGGTCTCGATACTTGTACAAAACGAAGAAACAGGGATAGACGAACAAAAATTTGTCTCTGAAACAGAAAAAGATTCCGATGTCGATTGATCTCAAAGAATATCTCCGCACAAAACGTAAAATTGTTGAGGAAAGATTAGAGAAATTATGGGATAGTATAGACGATCCCTCTGGGTTGCTTAATGCAATGCGCTATTCCCTTATGGCAGGCGGGAAACGGCTGCGCCCTATTCTGTGCATAGCTGCCTCAGAAGCAGTGGGAGGAAGCCGGGAGGACGTAATACATGCTGCATGCGCTCTGGAATTGATTCATACCTATTCACTAATTCACGACGATCTGCCTGCTATGGACAATGACGATCTTAGGCGCGGAAAACCGACCAGTCACAAGGTTTACGGAGAAGCCACTGCCATCCTTGCTGGTGATGCTCTTCTTACGGCTGCATTTGAAATTCTGACTGACCCAGAACATATCTCTGCAAATCCCTTACTGTGGATGCAGACAACCCATCTGATCGCAAGGGCGGCAGGATACGCTGGAATGATTCAGGGGCAGATGCTCGATATCGACTCAGAGGGAAAGGATGTTGAGCTCGGAGAGCTTGAAAGGATGCATCGGCTGAAAACAGGCGCACTCATTGAGGTGTCTGTTAGAAGCGGCGCCATTCTTGGAGGAGGTACAGACAATGAAATCAAGGCGCTTTCAGAATATGGAAAATTTATCGGGCTCGCCTTCCAGGTATATGATGACATATTAAATATAGAGGGCTCACAAGAGAGTATGGGTAAAAAGACCGGTACGGATTTGGACCGAAAAAAGGCCACCTACCCGCTTTTGCTCGGAATGAGCAAGGCAAAAGAAAAAGGACAAGATCTGGTGGCAAGCGCCTTGCAGACCTTGACTATTTTTGATAAAAGAGGAGAACCGTTGCGGAAACTTGCAAGGTATGTAGCGGAAAGAACACGGTAATGTTCGTATTTATCATTTTACATTTATCATTTGTCATCTATCATTTAAAATTTCTATTACTAAAGCGGCACTTTCTACAAAAAATATTGTAAATTAAAATGATTATATGGCATCCACGCACAAGAATTAATCCGATTCTTAATGATAAATGACAGATGATAAATGACAGATGATAAATGACAGATGATAAATGATATGAAGTACTTAGATAAAATCGATAGTCCGCAGGATCTTAAGAAATTAGATGAATCTGAATTGCCTCGGCTGGCACAGGAAATCCGGGAAGTTATAATCAAAACCGTTTCCAGAACCGGAGGTCATCTTGCCCCAAGCCTTGGCGTGGTGGAATTGACCATCGCCATCCATTATGTCTTTGACGCGCCAACCGACAAGATCATCTGGGATGTAGGACATCAGGCTTATACACATAAAATACTTACCGGGAGAAGAGACCGTTTTGGCACTCTAAGGCAGCATGGCGGGCTGAGCGGTTTTCCCCGAATGAGCGAAAGTATCTATGATCCCTTTTCTACCGGCCATAGCAGCACGTCAATTTCTGCGGGACTTGGTATGCTCTGTGCCAAACGTCTCAAGAAAGACCGCTCCAAGATAATCATCGTAATCGGCGATGGATCAATGACAGCAGGACTCGCCTATGAAGGATTGAACCAGGCCGGGCATATCCACAAGGATCTTATTGTAATCCTGAATGACAATGAAATGTCTATAGCAAAAAATGTGGGGGCTTTGTCATCGTTTTTAAGTCGGAAACTTTCTGCCAAACATTTTATGGCCTTAAAACGTGAGTTTGGAGATTTCCTCAAGTCGCTTCCACGTGTCGGTGATAATATGTACCAACTGGCCAAGCGAACAGAAGACTCTTTCAAGAGCTTTCTTACGCCAGGCATATTGTTTGAGGCCTTTAATTTTGATTACCTTGGCCCGATAAAGGGGCATCGTTTCGATCATCTGATTCCCACGCTTCGTAACATACAAACCATGGAAGAGCCTGTTCTGCTTCATGTAACCACCAAGAAAGGGAAAGGTTATCCACCTGCGGAAGAAAATCCTACCTATTTCCATGGGGTCGGGGGTTTTGAGATTACAACGGGCAATTGTGTCTCTTCTGGAAAGCGTATACCTACTTATACCAAAGTCTTCGGCGATACCATGATCGAATTGGCCCGAAAAAATGAAAAAATCGTGGCCGTCACTGCGGCTATGCCGGAAGGAACCGGTCTGACAGAATTTGCGGAGCTTTTTCCGGATCGTTTTTTTGATGTGGGAATTGCCGAACAACACGGGGTTACCTTTGCCGCAGGAATGACTACAGAAGGATTTCATCCTGTAGTGGCAATCTATTCAACTTTTCTGCAACGGGCTTATGACCAGATATTGCACGATGTCTGCCTTGAACGTCTTCCGGTTGTTTTTGCTGTTGACCGCGGGGGGATTGTGGGAGAAGACGGTCCGACACATCAGGGGGTGTTTGATTTCTCCTATCTGAGAAGCATGCCGAATATGGTTATAATGGCCCCTAAGGATGAGAATGAGTTGCGCAGAATGATGTGTACCGCATTTGAACATGACGGTCCCATTGCCTACCGCTATCCAAGAGGATGTGGTCTCGGGGTACCGCTAGAATCGGCAATTGAGCCGCTTCCCATAGGAAGGGGCGAGGTGCTGACCGAGGGTAGTGATGTCCTGATACTGGCAATCGGTGTAACCGTTTCTTTCGCCCTTGATGCTGCCAGGATGCTTTCAGAACAGAATATTTACGCTACTGTGGTAAACAGCCGCTTTGTTAAACCGCTCGATTCTGAATTAATCCTATCATTGGCACAAAAGATTCCGAATATAGTGACTGTTGAAGACAACGTCATAAAAGGGGGGTTTGGAAACGCTGTACTGGAATGTCTAAACGATTCCGGCATAACAGGAACAAGGGTAGCCCGGATAGGTCTTCCAGACCAATTCATAGAACACGGCCCCCAAAATTTACTCCGTGAAAAATATGGAATCGATGCTACCGCCATTGTGAATGCCGCC
>DAOVGD010000154.1 GCA_030672555.1 Desulfobacterales bacterium | reverse complement strand
AAAAAAATAATTGATCTCCAAAAATAATGGTTGGGGTTCTGCGGTATCCTGTGGAAACAAAAAGTCAAAGCCGGCCAGGTTAATCCCTGTACGACGGCAAAAATCACGTGCGGATGCAATAGCTGCTTCTTGCAGTTCAGGGGCCAGGTTATGATCGATGTATGCGCCGGTCCGGAGATTGCTCTGAAAGATATCTTTGTTTTCTTGAATCCGCCAGTAGCTGAAAAATTGTTCCCCGATCACCACTGCACGAAGTGTTCTTCCTTCATTGGGGATATGTGCCTGAAGCAGAAAACCTTTTTGACCACTTCTTTCCATCTGCATAGCCTGGCCGAGTGCGGTATCCAGGTCTTTTTGATCTTTCAGCAAAAAAACGCCTTCACCTTCACCCCCCTCGTTGAGCTTCAATACACAGGGAAAATCAAAGGGGAGGGTATCCGCTTTACCATTTGCAAGAGCTTTTTGATAGGCAGTGATATCGGAGAAGAGAACGGTAGACGGGAAGGGGACCTTGTTTTCCTGAAAGAGTCGGATCTGTCCGAGCTTTCCCGGGTAATCAAAGCGAGCATCATAGTTGGGAAATACGTGCGGACAATGGATGCGACAGAGTCGGTAGAGTTGTTCTGTGACCCCTTGCGGGAGGATGACAGCACGTGCCTTTTTAATGGCAGCTACATCTTCATCGCCCGGAGGCCTTCCGGCACAGATGATATTTACGTCACTTACTATACAGGTATGAAATGAAAGGATCATGTTAGTAGCCGAATCCGGAAAGCGCTTGGATATCTTTACTCCAGTTTTTTTGAACCCGCACCCAGAGTTTCAAAAAGACCGGAGAGCCTACCATCCGTTGGATGTCCAGGCGGGCCATACGCCCTATTTTTTTGAGCATTGTGCCGCCTTTTCCTATGATGATTCCTTTTTGGGAATCCCGCTCTACATGAATAGTCGCTTCAATGTCTACGCAGTTTTTGTCGGGTCGTTCTTTAAAGGTATCTATTGTAACGGCAACAGAGTAAGGGATTTCCTTACTGGTCAGACGAAAGATCTTTTCCCGTATCATTTCAGATGCGATCAGCCGAACCGGTTGGTCGGTTATGGTATCTTCAGGAAAGTAAAGAGGGCCTTTCGGCAAAAGGGCGGACATTTCATCAAGGAGTTGGTCAATCTGGATATTTTTTAAGGCAGAGATCGGGACAACGGCATGAAAAGGATGTCTCTTGTTCCATGTTTCCATAAGAGGAAGAAGAGATTCCTTTTCTATAAGATCTACTTTGTTTATGGCAAGGATAACAGGTGTCTTAATCTTTTTGATGTTTCTTAGCAAAAAAGCGTCTGACTCCTCGTCGGGATGGCTCGCATCGATAACGTACAATATCTGGTCCACATCTCCGAGCGTCCCCAGCGCAACCTTGACCATTCGCTTGTTCAACGTCTGTTTTGCTTGATGGACGCCCGGCGTATCGAGAAAGATCAACTGAGCATGTGGCCTGTGAAACACACCCAATATTCGAGTCCGGGTTGTTTGAGGCTTTTCCGATGTAATGGAGATCTTTTCCCCCAGGACCTGATTCAAAAGCGTTGATTTTCCCACATTGGGGGCGCCGATGATAGCGATAAATCCTGATTTAAAAGGTTCCTTACCCATACGCCACACTACCCTGCGGAATGATGCTGTCAGGCACCACCCTGATATCTTCAAAATGGAAGCGATTTAGCAGCTCTCTTACATTGCTGTTATGAAGCCCCCTCAACTGTGGTACGTCAGACGGGGCCACCCGCAGTGTGATACGGGTCGGCATTGGTTTCATCTTCTCTATCAACTCGACAACCTTATCAAAAAAGATCGCGGAATAGACCAGATGTCCGAACGACGGATGAAAGGGGCCGGCAATAATGCCGTTTGGACCATTAAGGGAATCCGAGGCTTGGAGCCCCATACGTATCACGGGAATGCCACGACTGTTAAACAGGCACAAGAGGTCTTTGGCGATACGTACGCCTTGTTCCAGTGTCAGAGGCACATAGTGTCCCTGCTGATATAACCGGGCAAGACGACTGTTTTTTAGAACAACAGTGGGATAGATGCGTACCATATCGGGCTTGAGTGAGGCTATTTTTTCTCCTGTATCAAGGATAGATTGTTCAGTATCACCGGGAAGCCCGGGCATGATTTGCAATCCGACTTTAAACCCGTACTCTTTGAGAAGTTCAACAGCCCTGACCGTGTCAGATGCTGTATGTCCTCTTCGTGAGGCGAAAAGCACTCGGTCATCCATGGACTGAGCTCCTAATTCCACAGTTGTAACATTATGTTCTTTCAAAAGATCGAGGTTTTTTTCACTAATAGTGTCCGGTCTTGTAGAAAGGCGGATGCAGTGAACAGATTCGTTAAAGATAAATTGCTCGGCGGTTTTCAGAAGCTGTTCCTGGTAATCGTAAGGGAGGCCGGTGAAGGTTCCCCCGTAAAAGGCTATCTCAACAGGCCAATGATATTCATGCTTGTAGCGTAGAAAATCCTGAATCCTCCCCTTGACATCTTCAGGAGAAGGAGAAATAGCGGCTGTGCTTGTGACCGAGCGTTGATCGCAAAAGACACAGCGGTGAGGGCATCCCTGGTGCGGGATAAATACGGGAATAATAAAAGGTTTTTTGTTTCCTTTCAAAAATTTTGCTCCTGGAAAACTTTGTTAGACCTTTTAAAGGTATCGGTCTGTGCGCACCTCCTAAAAACTAATGTGATTCACCGGTAATGTCAAGAAAGGATGATTGGTGGGCTATTAAGCGATTGAAAGAATGAGAAAAAGGGAGTATACTATAATTAATAGTCGGAATGAACGGATCAAATTCGCCGAAGGCGGACAAATTTTACGCTTCACTTCACTAAGAACCTTTATGAAAAAGAGACCAAGATAAGCTCATCAAAGACTTTTTACGAAACCATCAAATAAGGCGTGAAAAGAAGGAGGGATAGAATATAATCAATGAGCAGCAAATGTCCGGGACAGGATTCTCGAAATCTCAAAATCAGTCTTCACAAGTGCCCGCAGTGCGGTAGGGAAGTGGAAATTTTTTCTGATGAACTGCGGGTTAAATGTCGCTCTTGTGGAGAAATCGTCCATAAAGAGCGTGTCCCTTCCTGTGTGGAGTGGTGCAAGAGCGCAAAAAAATGCCTTGGAGAGGAAAGGTGGAAAAAAGTAATGGAGGAGTTGAATCGAGATGTTACTGGATGACCTCAAGACAAAAATTAATGCGATGCTGTCTCATTTCAAGCAAAAGGTAAGAGTGCTTTGCTTTATCCGCAAACCCGGATATAATTCGCACCTTGATGGATTGCGGTTTATTGAAGAATTGGCCGGGCTGTCAGATAAATTGATATTGGTCGTACATGACATGGACGAGAAGCCCGAACTGGCTGAAAGCTGCGGGGTCGACAAGGTCCCAGCGTATGTCCTGCTGGCCGAGTCGGGGCGAGATTACGGGATACGTTTTTTCGGTATTCCGAGCGAATATGAGGTGGAATCTTTTGTCTATGCCTTATCGCTTATTGCGCAGGCTAGTGAAATAACATCTGATTCGACGTTAGAAAAAATTATCGATTTTAACAGACCGGTTCACATTAAGGTCTTTATAACACCTAAATGTCCACTTTGTGCTAAGACTGTCCGAACAGCTCATCTCATCGCCTATGTTAACGACAAGATTCGCGCGGACATGATTAATGTAACGGAGTTTCCTGCTCTGGCAAAAAAATACAGCGTTCAATCAACTCCTAAAGTGGTCCTGAACGAAACCGTTGAGTTCGTTGGCGCTGAACCAGCAGAGGCGTTTTTAGAGGCAATGAACAGATTATAAACCACTGAATGAAAAGTCATGTTCAGGCAAAATCCGAATACCCGTCTGCCATGCAACGCGCTCATGGACAGAATAATAACCGGGGCATAGTATTGACTTTTCGTGACTGCGCTGAATCCACGCATAGGCATTGCGGGCAGGTCGAAATCCGAAATTCGAAACAAATCCGAATATCAAATGACAAAATGATCTAAACTAACCACGCCTTAGGCGTGGGAAATACGATGTTTTTGTCATTGGGACATTCCTATCTATCCAGGATATACCTAACCTAAAACTTTAAGACCATAGCGCCCTCCCCGGAGGGGCTCTATGGTCTCGCCCTCAAAGAATACCATGTCTTGCAAAGGGCTCTGTCCATCTCCTTAATATCATAGTGGGCAATGCCCACCCTACGAAAGATTAGCCATTTCAGAGTATTATTTGCAATACTGTAGGGTGGGCATTGCCCACCGGTAAATGGCTGAGTTTATGACCAACGGCAACGTGTCGTAAATCAGCAGCTTAACAGCCGGGTTTTGCGAGTAATAACCCAAGAATCCAACGAGAGACCCATTACCTATCGCGTGTATCTCGAGCCAGACACATGATATAGTGTGTATTTAATTCGAAGAACACAATAAAAACTAGCGAAACGTAAGACCTATGATATCACAAAGGATTTTCAAGTTTTTGAAATAATAGCCGATAACGATAAAAAAGGACCATTCCTGATTGGTATCATTAGTTAAAATTTTTAAAGAAACCATTGTCACATCTTCGAAAAGGAAAGGGTATGCAGTCAAAATGTATTGTTTTGACTATAATAGGATTAATTACCCTCTCCCTTTGCACCATGGCACACGCCCATCCCGAAGTTGACCTGGAAGAACTTTATCTGGAGCTGTCAAAAGAAGCTATAGCGTGTATTGAATGTCACAAAAAAGAATCTCCAGGTATAACAGCTGATTGGGGCGCTGGCGTTCATGCCAAGGTCGGGATCACTTGTATAACCTGTCATAAGTGTGAGGTGGGAGGGGCGGGACTCAGCAGGGGGCATTATAAGCAATACCAAAGGTCCGATCATAAGTACGGCACGTCAGCCTACAGGGTGCCGGTTGCTGCATTGGTTTCCCCTATGCTTTGTGCGCGTTGTCATTTCAATGAAGTAAAAGAATACAGCCGGAGCAAACATGCCAACACCTTGGAATTGATATGGAAGATCGATCCGTGGTTGAGATATGGCATGAACAGTGATACGGAACGGATTACAGGATGTTTTGTCTGCCATGGGAGTATTTTGAAAGTAAAGGACGGCAAGATCACATCAGAGGGATGGCCCAATGTAGGAGTGGGACGGATTAATGTTGATGGAAGCAGGGGGAGTTGCATTAGTTGTCACACACGTCATAAGTTTTCCCGGGCCGAGGCGAGAAAACCAGAGGCATGCGGGCGGTGTCACTTGGGACCGGGCCACCCCCAAGCCGAGATATATAATGAATCGATACATGGAGCTATCTATAGATCCGAGGGAGATCAGTGGAACTGGAACGCTTCTACCAGAGAGTGGATTCCAGGCCAGGCTTATCGGTCGCCCACCTGCGCGGTGTGCCATATGTGCAAAGTGGGGACAACAGCGATGACCCACGACGTCACAGAACGCCTTTCATGGGAATTACAGGCGCCATATACGGTACGTCCTTCCGACTTTGAGCCGTTTCCCGCAAAGACCGACTGGAAAGCCGAACGAAACAAAATGAAAGCAGTCTGTTTGAAGTGCCATGGGAAGCTATGGGTGGATAATCATTATATCCAATTAGACCGGGTGATCAAAGAATACAATGAAGTCTATTTTAAGCCCGCTCAAGATATGTTGAATAGGCTCTACAAAAACGGTTTGTTGGATAAATCGGTTCCTCTTGACGAGCAATTGGAATTAGAATTCTACGAGTTATGGCATTATGAAGGGCGGAGGGCTCGGATGGGAGCTGCCATGATGGCGCCGGCCTATACCTGGTGGCGCGGTTTTTACGAATGCAAGAAGAGGTACAATACCTTTATGCAAGAGGCTCAAAAGCTTTTGTCGACCAAGCAACCCGCCTACCGATATCAAGACCTTCCAAACGCTACCGGTGATACCGAAGTGCCTAGGAGGCTGTCCGAGAATTCTGATCCTACTGCAAAAGAGTGAGAAACGGCCCAAATTCCCGCAAATTTTCGTCAAATAGGCCTGCTATTCTCCTCAAATTTGCGAAAATTTTGTCTCGTTCTCACTCTTTTTCGTTACGGACATAATTCTCGGACAGCCTCCTAGGGAAACGGAGAAGCCTTTTGTCGTAAGTCCATAACCATTTTTTTCTAAATAAATCCCACCCAAAAGACGATTTTAGATATTATGTAAGAAACAACGATTCAACTCACCGCAAAGAACGCAAAGAAAAACTTGAATATTCCTGGTCTTTAAATCTTTGCGTCTTTGCGGGGAACTATTCCAATAAAAATAGGAGAATCTCATGAAGATTAAAACTGCTCGGCATACATTTTTTATTGCCCTCATTGCTCTGATACTGGTGGTTGGATGGTACGGTTTGATGTCGGCACAGGAGAAGGCAAATTGCCCCGATAAGATTTTAATAAGAATCAGCGATCTTGAGAAGACCCTTAATGTTATTGATGAACTGATCGGCGTTGTTCCCGCTCAACCGATGAATTCTCCTACAGCCCAGCTCAGGGGGATGCTCATGGGCACAAACTGGATTGACCCAACGAGATTGATCGTCATGATGTGCGACTTAAACAATGTTCAAACAAGTATGGCCATGCTTATTCCTTTCCAAAGGTCGAATGAAACCTTCCAAATGACTTTCAAGGCCGTTGCCGGTCCTGACTACTATGTCCTTACGCTGCCTCCGGGCGGGACCGTTTCAGACGCTGTCAAAGCGGTATTGGTTGATGCCTCCGGGGCCAAAGCCACTGCTTCGGTGTCTGTGGAATTGAATATCAGGGCACTCTTAAATAAATTCGATGCACAGATTATGGAAGGACTCAATAAACTGGAGAACTTTCCACAAGGACAGGTAAATCCTCAGTTCGGTCCAAAGCCTCAAGACATAAGAACTATGTTACTGGAAATGCTGGAGATGGCCGAACAGGTGGAAATCCTTACAATAGGACTCGACCTGAGACCGGATAAACTTACCATATCTTACGAGGCAAAGGCCTTAGACGGGAGTGAGTTGGCCGGGCTCTTTACACAGGGTGGAAAGACGTCCTTTTTGGATGCCTACAAACCGAAACAACAGATGAACTTCAGGTCCCGCAGTTACGATATGACAGGCATGCTTAATCTGCTCGACAGGTGCTTCGGTAAGTTCTATGAAAGTATGGGGATCAATTTCGCCGGCATGGCCGCAATCTGCGAGGGCTTTACCGGAGAAATGGCAGGTGGCGCTTCTTTTAGTAAGACCAGTATGGATTTTGAAGCGATCGCCGTCCTAAAAGACCCCCCAAATGCCCCTAACTTTTTGGAGAAAGTCTATATACCGTGGATGATGAAATTCGGCCAGGATATGGCCACGATGATGGCAAAGGATTTGGGCGGGAAAGCCGAGAATCTCTACATGCGAACGCCGGACAGCACAGTGGATGGTTACAAGGTCATTGGCGTTAAGACCCAGCTCCCCTTTAACGCCATGCCGAATGGGATGCATACTCCAGGCATGGACCTGATGATTAATTCCGAAACGCGCATAACTGCAGTTGGCAAGCTCCTGTTGATGGCGTCCAATGATAAACGGCTAAGTGAACTGATCAAGATTGCAAAGGGGCTAAAAGCAGTACCTGCAAAAGGCCCTTTTATGACCATGGATATCGATATGACAGGGTATCTTGATTTTCTCATGGAGATAATGCCGATGGCTCCGGGGAGTAAACGGCCCTTACCCAAGATGGGAAGAACTACATTTTTGGTAGATCTCAAGGATGGACGGGCCAGTGCCAAGTGGTCGATTATGACTAATGACATCAAGACATTAGCAGCGTACTTTAAGAACATGGCTGTTTCCCCCACTGGAGCCCGCGTAGACGAGAGGATGCCGGCTGGAACTGTAACGGAAAGAGAAGTTGAAAAGGACACGTCTGAGGAAGAAAGGCAGATTGATATTGCACAGCATTGGTTTGATAAAGGGATGCTTTTCTCCACGTATGGGAACCATAAAGAGGCAATCAGGTATTTTGACAAAGTGATCGAGCTTTCTCCCGAGAATAGCGCCGCATACTTCAACCAGGGGATATCCTATGGAGAAATAGGAGAATATGAAAAAGGGATAGCCGCTATCAATAAAGCCCTTGAACTGAGTCCCGAGAACGGAGTGTACTTTTATGGCAGAGGAAGGGTCTACTTACTGTCCGGGGACAAAAGCAAGGCGGTAGAAGATTTCAAGCGTGCTGCAGCTTTGGGTAACAGGGACGCCCAGGATTATTTGGAGAATACCGCATATTAAATAGCAAAAGGATTAGCCGGCAACCACTCCGTGGTCATTTATTCAAACACATGCGAAAAACCATCTTAATCACATTTTGCGCTCTTTTTCTATTTTCCTCTTGCGTTCCAATGACTACACAGAACGGCGTTAGGTCGCAAAGTGAGTCATCTCAAGTAGTTGTTGAAGAAAGGGACGTTGTCGTTTCTAAAAACGGACCTAAGCACGTACCTGTCAAGAAAAGCACAACTGTTAAACCAAAGACTTCGGTAAAAGAAGTATCCGGGAAGAGCGATCACTGCCATGACCTCGAAGAGGGGAAAGAGATATCTGAAAAAAGGGATAATCGCAGTGACCGCAAGGAGAAGATTCAACCGGTGTACGGCAGTGATGGGGACGAGCCCTCGCAGATAATTCCTCAAGTGAGTGGGAATTCAGAACCGGACGAAATGCCGGTATCAACAGAGACATCTGATGAAAAAAGTAAAGCGGTTGAGAAAGAGAATAAGTTTTGGGATGCACTCTTTAAGGGAAAAAGTGAAGAGGACAAGACAAGCAGATCGCACACTGCCTCGAAACAAAAGGAAAAGGGCGCCTCTGTAGATATCAGCAGAAAAGATGAAACCAGCCAAGACTATCTATGGCAAATTTTTGTTAATCCGGAACAGTCTTCTGCAAAACGGTTTATAATTAAGAAGATTGACGGTACAAAGAAAAGGCCTGTAAAGATTCAAATAGAAGACCTTCTGCGCTACAGGTGGTTTTCATGCACTGAATCGAATTATGGATGGGAATGGAAGTTCTTGCCCGAGAGGAAATTAAAGTCCATTGCCTATGTTCGTTATATGGATGAAGACCCCGCAATTTACGGAGCCTATAAATGTGCAGCGAACGTGATAACGGTGAGACTTGAGGGTAGGTCTTGTCGGTATAAACCATACTACATTAACAAGTGGATACCTCTCGTACTTTACCCGATTAAGACCGGTCAAGACAGAAGGTACTGGTGGGGGAATTTTTTTATACCGATAGAGGATTAAATAGTGCCTGAACGAAAAGTACCGTTCAGGCAAAAAACCGAATATCGAAATTCGAAACTCGAAACAATTTCGAATATCAAATTCTCCAATGTTCAAAACAAAATCTTCGGTATTTGCGTCGCTTAGAGCATTTGAACATTCAAATTTAGAATTTGTTTCGGATTTCGTGTTTCGGATTTCGAATTTCAAAAGTAAAATTTGAGGGTTTTCGTTCAGGCACTAAATAGGGAAACAACTTTATAAATAGGTCGTCACTTCCTTGGTTCTGTTTGTTTTGTTTTGGCCTGATCGCCGATCCGGCATGACTTTTTCAGTCAGGTGGAAATACCCAGCTTCGGCAATATATATAGCTGAAGCGCCAGCCATACAACGATAATAGCCACAACGAACAAAAAACTTTTCATTGTTTACCTCAATTATCTCTCTTCTCTTGTTTGACCACGTCTCTATAAGATTCCCATATTAGGCACTGTGTTCTGTATTTACAGTATACATTTGGACTCTTGCACTCCACCCCGTTTTGGAAACATTCAAGACAATAGCCTATATGAAACTGTTCACATGTTACAAAAGCATCTCTGTCTCTATGAAATGAACAGGTCATGATTCCATATATATAGCATTCAAGAAAAAGATTTTGGACGCAGACCTGCCCGCCACCTGCCCGCTCGTGCCCTGTCCGCCTCGCTCCGCCTGTCCGCCATCGCTCTCGCTTGTGAGGAGGGCGGGCTTGGCAGGAGGGCGGGCCTTGCAATGGCAGGCGGGTCGCGAGCGCTCAGGCGAGTCGGGCGGGTGAACGCTGATTTTCAGGATTTTTTTTAATCTGCGGCTATCTGCGTAAATCTGCGTCCCCAAAAACATTATCTTAAAATTTATAGTTATTCCTTCTCTGGAGTTTTAAGGAGCTTAAGTCCTTTTTCGGCTGCATCCTGCTCTGCCTCTTTTTTGCTTTTTCCAATTCCCTCTGTTGATATATCGGATCCAACGGTCATTCGAACCGTAAAGGTCTTATCGTGCGATGGTCCGTCTTCACTTATGACTTCATAGCACGGTATCATTTTAAAACGAAATTGGGCGTGCTCCTGCAATCTGCTTTTAAAATCTTTTTTTATCAGCTTTAGGGCCAGGGAATTCACTGGCTCAGCAAAAAGGGTTTCTATCACCTTGGAGACGGAATCTATCCCGCCGTCGAGATATATGGCCGCAAGCACTGCTTCAAGGGTATCGGCCAAAATAGATTTCTTTTCGTAGCCGTGTGCAAGAGTCTCCCCTTTCCCAAGCATCAAATACGATCCCAGGGAAAGGTCTTGGGCGACATTCGCCAACTGAGTCTCATTAACGATAGCAGCACGCATTTTTGATAGATCGCCTTCATTCATTTCGGGAAAACGTATCATCAAAAGATGGCTTATAATTAGGCCTAAAACGGAATCTCCTAAAAACTCCAGCCTCTCATTGTTTGTGAGCGAGAAGTCGTTTTGTTCATTAACAAAAGAGCTGTGTCGCAAGGCTTCTTGTATGAACTCTATGTTTTTGAATTTGTATTCAAGACTCTGTTCAAGAGAAGAGATGTCCGTAGTGCTCATAGTACTATCCTATAAGTTGAGACCTTTGAAAAACTGACGAAAAAATGTCGCGTTTTTCAAAGGTCTCAAGTTTATCCTAAAATGTAAAACCATCAAAATTAAGTTGTTATAGAAGCCTCAGCATTAATGGGGTTTCTTCAACTCTTTTAATTATATTTGTCGCATATGTCAAGGAAGCCCGAAATTCGGCGTTTTGTCTTGACACACTTCCCGAAATACGTTAGCAAAAAAGATTCAACTTTTTGAAAGGCTTGGAGATATATGCAAGAGACAAGTGAAGTTATTCGCAAATGTCATGAAAAGGCAAGGAGCATGGCCGCCGACGGGCTTGATCTCTACCCGAATGATTTTAAGGTAGAACATACAGTCTCTGATATTTGGCGGTCTTTGGAAGAGAATAAAGAAATAGAAGAGGGAAGTCCCATCTTTATTTTGGCTGGCCGGGTTATATCTATGAGGCGATTCGGGAAGGCTGCCTTTTTCCACATATTGGACCGCACGGGAAAAATTCAGGCTTACATTCAGCAAAACGAGGTTGGTAAAGAGTCTTATGCTATCTTTAAAAAGATCGACAGAGGTGATTATGTTGGTTTAAAAGGGACGGTGTTTCAAACAAAGACCGGAGAGTGGTCATTGTTGGTTCATGAGTTTTTCCTTGTTGCCAAAGCCATCCGCCCTCTTCCCGAAAAATTTCATGGGTTGAAGGACCCTGAAAAAAGATACAGGCAGCGTTATCTTGACCTGATAATGAACCAGAATGTCAGGGAGATTTTTTTGAAGAGAAGTCTTATTGTTCAGGCATTTCGCAATTTTTTGGTCGACCGAGATTTTTGTGAAGTGGAAACACCGATGATGCAGCCAATTCCGGGAGGGGCGGAGGCCAAACCGTTCAAAACTTACCATAACGCCCTTGGTATGGAACTGTTTTTGAGAATTGCCCCGGAACTATATCTTAAGCGTTTGGTGATAGGAGGGGTTGAGCGGGTTTTTGAAATCAATAGAAATTTTAGGAACGAGGGGATCTCCACGCAACACAATCCTGAATTCACTATGCTTGAATTCTATCAGGCCTATGCTACTTATGAGGATCTGATTAAATTGACTGAAGAAATGTTCGTATTTGTGGCTAAAGAAGTTTTGGGAGACACTACTATTGTATACCAGGATAATGAAATTAACCTTAATCCGCCATGGCAGCGTATGACACTATATGATGCTTTAACAACATTAGGCGGAATGCCCCCTGAAATTTTGGATGATAAAGAAAAAATGATAGCCTTTGCGACAGAGCACACAATACCTCTGCAGAAAAGCCATAGGCGCGGGAAGATATTGGCCAAATTGTTTGACGTCCTGGTAGAGCCAAAGTTAATCCAGCCCACATTTATCACTGGTTATCCTACGGATATTTCCCCTCTTTCCAGAAAGAATTCTTCCGATCCCAGCCTTACGGACCGTTTTGAGCTGTTTATTGCAGGCCGCGAGATCGCTAATGGTTTCTCCGAGTTGAACGATCCAGTTGATCAGAAAGAACGCTTTTTGCAGCAGGTTGCTGATCGGGATGCTGGAGATGAAGAGGCTCATTATATGGATGCTGAGTATATTCAAGCACTTGAGTATGGCATGCCTCCCGCTGCGGGAGAAGGAGTTGGAATAGATCGAGTTGTTATGCTGCTAACGAATGCGCTCTCCATTCGTGAGGTAATTTTTTTCCCTCACTTAAAAAACAAATAACCGTTTATCTCACCGCCAAGACGCAAGCCGACTTCGCCATAGTAGCCTTGGCTACGACGGCTGAATTGGCTACGACGGCTGAAAGTTCGCAAAGTGAGATCTAATGTGATAAAAGATGAAATAAATTATCAAAGGAAGATTTTAAAAATTGGAATCAAGGGAATTGTCAATAGTCTTTAAAACTTTGTGCTCTTTGCGCCTTTGTGGCGAGCTATTATAAGAACGAGACTAGGAGGCTGTCCGAGAATTATGTCCGTAACGAAAAAGAGTGAGAACGAGACAAAATTTTCGCAAATTTGAGGAGAATAGCAGGCCTATTTGACGAAAACTTGCGGGAATTTGGGCCGTTTCTCACGCTTTTGCAGTA
>DAOVGD010000191.1 GCA_030672555.1 Desulfobacterales bacterium | reverse complement strand
GTACTAAGCTGATCTGCCTGTGCGTTGCACGCAGACAGGTAAATTGAGCAGCTTAACAGCCCGCACCGCAGGTGCGCTAAGTTCATGTAGCAAGGTTTGCGAAAACCGCAGGCATACCCGTGGATATGTCGAGGATTTTCGCAAGCCCTTGATGCGCAAGAGATTGATGCAGATCGAGTCAAAAATCGCTCAATTTAGGTTTAGATCACAATACGTTTTTTTAGTGTCATCCCGTTTCTGCTGACTCCGCAACCATCGTTTTAGGGTCTGACCATAAATAACTTGTGCAAGATTGCGCAGGATTTTGGTCCGTATTCAAGGCGCATCAAAGGGCGCATACTTACTGTATGTAACCTTTGGTGCAACGCAGAAGACGGCTCAAAAGACAAGCAAGATGTACAAGTTATTTATGGGTCAGACCCTTAGCGCCTTTAATAATTTCATCCACACTTTCTTGGATCTCTGTCAGCTTCTCTTCAGAATATGGCGCTACCACTTTCAAGGCAGGATCCATTGGATCTGCAGGGTTAAAATTCTGTAGAGTCAAGCCGGTTGCGCCCCGCAGTTGTTCTGCCATTTCATAGATCTTATCTTCAGGTAAAAGCGAGGGAACTACTGTGGTACGCAACGTATACGGCACACGATCCTCCCGCAAAAGATTTATACTCTTTCGGATGAGCTCAATCGGTACGGATACTCCAGCGCATGCTGAATAGCTGATATCATCTAACGGCCCCTTGACATCCATAGCTATCTCATCCACAAATTTTTCCATAATAAGATAGCGTAGGGTCTCCGGTTGGGTACCATTGGTGTCGAGCTTAATTTTAAACCCTTCCGCACGTATCACCTTTATCATTTCAAGAAGTCCCGGATGGATAGTCGGCTCTCCCCCAGAAATACAAACTCCGTCAATCCATTCCCGCATGGAGCGGATACGATCTAAAACAGTATCCAGGGAAATAGATTCCAGGGACTCGGCCGCAGTGACCAATACATGATTATGGCAAAACGGGCACCTAAAATTGCAGTAAGGAAGAAAAAGTACTGAACAGACCTTCCCCGGCCAATCCAAAAAAGAGGTTTCTATAAAGCCTTTAATAGGCGGGATGTTTTCCATACGTCTACTATCTTAGTGTCCATCCAGAAATGGACACTACCTAACTCTTAGTGATCGTGGAGAGATAATCCTTTATTTCATCCGCGTCGGCGATGGAGCTTGAATCGTCAAGCACCAAGATCGGAAGCCCTTTTGTTTCCACGGTCTCTACTAATTCATGCCAGGCCAGATGAGCTAAAGCACCGGGGTTGTCAGGCCCCAACTCTTCCAGTTTTATTCCCAGCATTTCAAGATCAAATTGTTGTTTTACTTCCTGGCACGCGCTGCAAAGGCTCTTGGTGAAAAGTGTCATAGTACCTCCTATCCTCCAAAATGTCCCTGGTTTCGATATCTATCTTTTAATTCTCCGAGTTTCCCCTTGTTCCAGCTCGAGACCTTGGTAAAATAACCTGTGATGCGGGTGATGCCATCCACATCTTCTGAGCCGCAATAGGAACACTTCTCATTCAGCCCTCGGCTGACCTTGCCGCACTCTTTACAGGCTGTAAATTCCGGCGAGAACGCAATCTGGTCGTTTTTCGTATACTTGAAGGTCTTTGTGACAAAATTTGCCAATGACTCCTTTGACGGTTTTGATTCGCCCAACCAAACATGGGTAATGGCGCCGGCTTCTATGATCGGATGGAATCTCCCTTCGAGCCTTACTCTTTCGATCGGGTTCATGGTGGCACCTACATTGTACAATGTAGAATTGGTATAATAGACTTCGTTCTTCTTGAGATCCCCCTTTACGATCTCTGTGGCTTCCTCGGGATAATATTGAATGTCGAGTTTGGCAAAACGGTAAGCTGTGCTTTCTGCCGGAGTCTGTTCCAAAACAAACCGCATTCCATACTTTTGCTTTAATTTGTCAGCCACAAGTTTCATATGGGCAATTACTTTTAGACCAAATTTCGTAGCATCGTGTGATTCGTGCATCTCTTGCCCGATGTGATATTGAATCAGCTCGTTTAACCCAACCATACCGATCAAGTAGGTGCATCGGTGCATCCTCAGATAAGGCGTCCCATCGAGTTTCATGGTCAGGAGATTCAGAGGACCCGATTTTTCGTTTGAAAGGAGCCTCTGTATGAATTCTCGTTTTTTGCTATGTGCATTGGCTGCTATCTTCATCATTTCTGTGATATTTTCAAACAAGCGGGTATTATCTTTACCAGACCTGTAGGCAATTCGAGGGAGATTCAGTGTTACGTTTTGGAGCGCTGAATACCGCATCTTCCATGGCTCTTTGGCATCTTCAAGATCTGATTGCTCCAGCTTAAAGCTCAGTCGGCAGCATTCAGATATCTTGGCAGTACTCCCACGGTCAAAGACAAAGTAGGTGTTCCCTTTGTCTGCGGCAATGTCACAGATGTGATTCAAAAACTCCTCGTGCCCCGGTGTCTTGAAAAACTTCTCAGTTATGTGTACAAGCGGTTTTGGGAAGAAAAAGGGCCTCCCCGCCCCGTCCCCTTCTTTAAATACATCAAAAAGTAACCATACAAATCGCTGAGCGTCCTTTTCATATTCCGCGTATGTCTTTCCGGTATAGGTTCCCCCGGGTCCTATCGCCGGGACGTCTTCAAAGTGTTTGGGAACCTCCCAATAAAGATTAATGTCGGAAAAGATGGCCTGTCCCCCGCGTGCCACTGCCTGCTGGGAGAACTCAAAAATCAACATCTGGGCAAGCTGTTTTACCTCCTGGTCACTTAGGTCTACGAGATATGGGGCGAAAAACAGGTTTACTGCATCCCAGCCGATGGCCCCTGCAAAGTTGCTCTGCAGGGCGGCTGCAAACTTTACCATATGAGCAAGTAGAACCTCGGGATGCTTGGCCGGTTTTGCCATTGCAAGGGAATTAGGGAGGTTCAGCCCGAATTTTTTCAAGTACTCCAGGGATTGGCCGGAGCAGTAAGGCCGATCGATAAACCCAAGGTCGTGCAGGTGTATGTCGCCGCGCATATGGGCCTCTCCGACATCTTGAGGAAAGACGTTTAAGAGTGCATACTCCTTTTTGATCCCTTCAGCCAGCGTCAGGTTAGTGGCTTCAGGCCCGTGCGGGACATTTGCATTTTCTTTATTGGGATGCATAATCATCTGTTCCGCATCATAAAGAGGCACACCCAGCCGGGTATGCATCATACGGGCCTGTTCCAAGCCCCGTTCTATCAACTTCGCGTCGACCAATTCACGGATCAGGGGGGCTGTCAGCATCTTGATCCCGGCAGAGAGAACCTGTTGTTCCACT
>DAOVGD010000070.1 GCA_030672555.1 Desulfobacterales bacterium | reverse complement strand
CTTTTGGATCACTTCCAAAAGTAGATTCAAACGAAAAATTGGTTGAGGAATTTGAGCCGATAGGGGCAAGTATACTGCAAGCGATAAGTTGAATGGTTGGTAACTACTCAGGTTTGTGAGGTTCAGGGTTCACGGTTCAAGGTTAGAGAGCGATGAAAATTGAACGTTTTGAAGATATTGAAGCTTGGCAACTGGCACGTGAATTAGCTCGAAAAGTGTATCGTCTGACAAAGAAGCCGCGATTTGCGAGGGACTACGGACTGAAGAGACAGATACAAGATGCTGCCGGATCATCGATGCACAATATCGCCGAAGGCTTCGATTCCGAGACGAATGCGGAGTTCGTCCGGTTTTTGCGATACTCTAAGCGGTCATGTACAGAAGTCCAGAGCGAACTCTACCTCGCCGTGGATGAAGAGTACATATCGCCCGACGAATTCAACGATGTCTACGAACAGGCCAGACGAACACGTGCTGCCGTTCGTGGATTTATCAACTATCTCACGAAATATGAAAAAATCAAGGCAACCAACCCTGAACCTTGAACCTCACAAACCTAAGCAGTTATAACCTTTTCAACAGGAGCATAACACAATGAATTCCGAACTACTGGAAAAAGATAGAAAATATCTCTGGCATCCCTATACGCAGATGAAAGACTATGAAAAAGATTACCCTGTACTGATCGAAAGGGCGGAAGGGATTCACCTCTATGATCATAAGGGAAACGTCTATTATGATACCATTTCTTCCTGGTGGAGTAATGTACACGGGCACAACCATCCCCATGTCCAGTCGGCGATTAAGAGACAGCTTGAGGAGCTTGATCATGTCCTTTTTGCCGGATTTACTCATAAGAATGCGATACTGCTCGGAGAACATCTGGTTCGTGTTTCGCCCCGGAACCTTACAAAGGTATTCTATTCGGACAATGGCTCTACTGCCTGTGAGGTGGCATTGAAGATGTCGTTTCAGTTCTGGAAGAATACAGGGCAGGGAGAAAAGGAGAAATTTATCGGACTTGAGAACGGGTATCATGGAGATACCATAGGCGCAATGAGCGTTGGGGGAGTTTCTGTATTTCAGGAAACATTTGCCCCTCTCCTTTTTTCTACATTTAAGATCCCTTCTCCATACTGTTACCGATGCCCATGCGGAAAGGAACGAGAAAATTGCGCCATAGAGTGCATTAATCCACTGGAAGAACTACTTGAGAAAAAGAATAAAGAGATCGCCGGTATCATCCTTGAACCTCTAATGCAGGGTTCGGGCGGTTTTATTATTTATCCGGTCGAATATCTCAAAAAAGTCGCAGAACTTGCCAGAATGTACAATATTCACCTGATTGTTGATGAAGTGGCTACCGGTTTTGGCAGAACAGGGAAGATGTTCGCAGTGGAACATGCAGATGTGGAACCGGATTTTATGTGCCTTTCAAAAGGGATAACCAACGGGAGTCTTCCTCTTTCCGCCACACTGACAACTGATGAAGTTTATGAAGCCTTTTACGCGGACTATACAGAGAATAAGACCTTTTATCATGGCCACACTTACACAGCCAACCCATTGAGCACGGCGGCAGGAGTGGCGTCATTAGAGCTGTTCAAAAAAGAAAACACATTGGAAAAGGTATCGGGAACAATCGCGACCTTGCATCAAAATATGCAAAAATTCAGAGACCTTGATATTGTAGGTGACCTAAGATATATAGGAATGGTAGCGGCGCTCGAACTCGTAAAGGATAAATTTACCAAGGAGCCGATTCCATTTGAAAAAAGGATAGGATTCAAGGTTTACAAAAAAGGGTTGAAACAAGGCTTGCTTCTTCGCCCCCTGGGCAATATCATCTATCTGTTTCTTCCACTGTGCGTAAAGGAAGATGAATTAATGGATATAATAGAGCGGACGTATAGTGTGATTGCTGCGTTGTAGCGAAGAGCATTGCCCCCTGGATTCCGTTTACCTTGCCTGAACCTATTGAGAAGTTACATGGCAAGTCTTACGAAAACCGTACCAAAAGGTGTCAGTTCCTAAGCTGATGAGTAAAAAGATTAGCATAACAACCAAGATTATT
>DAOVGD010000111.1 GCA_030672555.1 Desulfobacterales bacterium | reverse complement strand
CATACCATTCGGAGTGCATACGGTGATCACGGATATCCTTGACCCGAACCGGAAGAAAGGTGCCGTAGCCGACATGCAGCGTTATGTGTACGAAATCGATTCCTTTCGCCTTGAGCCGGCTGATAAGATCGGCGGAAAAATGGAGTCCTGCGGTGGGGGCTGCTACAGCTCCGGTTCTGTCGGCATAGACTGTTTGGTACCGTAGGCTGTCGTCACACAATGGCTTGTCATCTCCCCTTTTTATATAGGGAGGGAGCGGTATACGTCCCAAGCGGTGCAATATCCCGTCAAAGTCGCCTTTAAAATGAAATGTTATTTCTGTTCGGCCGTCAACGATTTTGCTTACCTCACCATACACCGATTCATCGAAGACGATGACAGTCCCCTCCCTGGGGCGTTTTGATGTCTTTATCAAGCACTCACATGTAAGGCTGTTTCCATTATTATTCGTATCCGGATATCCTAAGAGGAGGACCTCTGCCTTTCCGCCTGTCTCCTTGCGGCCCAGCAGCCGCGCGGGAAAGACCTTTGTGTTGTTCACTACGAGCAGGTCAGATGGTCCAAGGAGCGTTTCAATATCGGCAAACCTGTAGTGGGAAACCGCGCGGTGAGCACGGTCGAGCACCATAAGACGGGATTGATTCCGTTGTGCGGCAGGTTTCTGCGCGATCAGTTCTTCGGGTAAATTATAATCAAAGTCATTTAACGATAGCATGGGGTAATATTTCACCGCAAAGACGCAAAGAGCGCAAAGTTTTAAAGATTATTGACAATTCTTTTTATTCCATTTTTCAAAATGGGAACATTAAAATTAATCAATAGTCCCAGCTTTAAGCCTGACAACTTTAAATACGTCAAGAGTTGTGCTTCATGGATTGGCTCGATCCGGTCAACAGCCTTTAATTCCAGGATTACCAGTTTTTCAACAACTACGTCCAGTCGATATCCACAATCCAGTTTTACTCCTTTATAAGACACTGGAAGGGGCTTTTGCCGTTCAAAGGCAAATCGGCGAATAGCAAATTCTCGACAAAGACACTCTTCATAGGCTGATTCCAGTAGACCCGGTCCCAGATTGCGATGCACCTCTATTGCCGCCCCAACGATTTCTTTTGAAAATATATCTTCCTTTTTTATCATATTATTCGTCCTTTGCGTCTTTGCGGTGAGATTAACGGTTACCTTTCTCCTTCAACTACCGCTGCGCAAAATAGATCACTGCAAGTCCTATGACCATCACGATGAAACCGTATACCCTCAGTGTACGGGCTGGAATTTCGGAGATCTTTACAAGCCATACTTTTAACTTGTCCGGGAATGCAAGATAGGGGAACCCCTCTATAAACATGACCATTCCCAACACGCATAAGAAATATTTCATGAAGCGCTCCCGTTTGTTTTATATTTTTTACTCGACAGTTATAAGTTCTCGTAACACACTGAAATAATTAAACCACAACTTATTCCCCCCTTGAGGGGGGCAAGGGGGTGTTTTTGCTTGTATTTCCATGAGTTACATCCCCCTAAATCCCCCTTCAAAGGGGGACTTTAATGACTTTTTTAGGGAACTTTGGACTCTCAAGTTTTTACACTGACTTATTATATCTTTATGAAATCTTTTGTCAAAGGCGAGCAAGGAAAATATGATCTTGACAACATATTATAATCTGGGTACTTTTTTTAGCTAAGAATAACGCAATTATTCAGCCACTAAGGCGCAAAGGCACAAAGTGAATGATAATCAGTTCTGAAACAACAGGAGGGACGAATGCTCTCACACATCAGACAGGTCAGGCGAGAAGTGATTTTGGGTTTAGCGTTGCTGTCTATATTTGCTCTGGGCGGATGTTTGTATCTTCAACCACGAAAAGCGGCTGATATAGATAGCGTGAAGGAGGATGTGACGAGAATTGAGCAGTCTTGCGCAGAGAACGAGAAAAAGGTGGCAGAGGTTTATAGTCATCTTTATGTACTGCAGGCAAAAGTATATTCTAATGAAAATGAAATCAATGCATTGAAAACTCAATTGACTCCTTCTGCCCCGCCAGAGGAACCTGAGCCTGCGCCTGCCGAGAAAACGGAAAAAACACCTCCTCCACAACCCGAGCCCTCCGAGACACCCCCCACACCCGTGGAATTGAGCCCTGCAGATGCGTACAAGAGCGCTTATGCCGCGTATCAAAAAGGACTCTATGAAGAGGCAATCTCTCTTTTTAATGAATTCGCTGAAAAATATCCTAAACATGATCTCGCTGATAACAGCCAGTACTGGACCGGAGAATGTTATTATGCGATGAAAGATTTCAAACCCGCCCTACAGGCGTTCAAAAAAGTGATTGAGAAGTATCCGGGCGGGAATAAGATGCCGGATGCGCTTTTGAAAACAGGGTATTCGTCCCT
>DAOVGD010000004.1 GCA_030672555.1 Desulfobacterales bacterium | reverse complement strand
ACCAGAAAGATCGGTCTGGGAGTCATGGGGTTTGCCGATATGTTGATTCAGCTTGGTATTCCTTACGATTCAAAACGTTCTGTTGAGACCGCAGAAGAGGTGATGGGGCTTATTTCAGAGACAGCCCGCAAAGCTTCTGCAGAGCTTGGCGAAAAGCGGGGTAATTTTCCTTATTATAAAGGAAGCATATATGACCGGCCCGAAACACCTTACATGAGAAACGCTACAACCACGACCATTGCACCTACCGGCACCATCAGCATTATTGCAAATTGTTCGAGCGGCGTGGAGCCGTTGTTTGCTGTGTCGTATTTCCGTAAAGTTTTGGATGGGGACGAACTGGTTGAGATTGATTCCCTTTTTAAGCGGGTGGCCAAGAAAAGGAAGATATTTTCCAAGGATCTCATAAAAGCCATCTCAAAGACCGGGTCTGTACAGCACCTGAAGGAAATTCCGGATGATTTGAAACGTCTTTTTGTCACTTCTCATGATATTGATCCTGAGTGGCACATTAGGATTCAGGCTGCTTTTCAAAAATTTACCGATAACGCTGTCTCAAAGACTGTAAATTTTCCAGAACATGCAACAGTAAAAGACGTGGAAAAGGTCTATCTAATGGCCTATGAGTATGGGTGCAAAGGGGTGACGATCTATCGCTACGGAAGCAGGGGCCGGCAAGTCCTCACCATAGGAAAGGGTGAGAAAAAGGCAAAGATTAAACCCCGTTTACGTCCTGTTCGAACACAGGGCGTAACAGAACGGATCAGCACAGGTTGCGGTAAGCTTTATGTGACTATCAATTCCGATGATGATGGTATATGTGAGGTCTTTGCCCAGATGGGCAAGACCGGAGGATGCGCTTCTTCCCAAATAGAGGCAATAGGCCGTCTGATATCACTTGCTCTAAGGTCGGGGGTTAGTGTTGAATCGATTGTAAAGCAGATCATCGGCATTCGATGTCCTTCGCCTATATGGGAAAATGGTGAGATAGTCCTTTCGTGCCCTGATGCAATCGGAAAGGTGATCAAACGTTTTCTCAACCTTGGCAGTGATGAACTTTCGGATATGATGGGGGTCTGCCCTGATTGTGGGTCAGCCTTGGCGCACGAGGGGGGGTGTGTGGTGTGTCGTGCCTGTGGGTTCTCCAGGTGCGTCTAAGGTACATTATGGAAAAAATTCTCTACTTGATTACTATGGACATCTTGGAGACGGTTGGTTATTAATATAAGATATGCGAAGAATTATCATCTTAACAGGTTTCTTCTTTTTCTTTTGTTCCATCAGTACTGCCGTTGCTGTTATGCCGCACAAGACATTTCTGATCAAAAGTTACCAGGGGATGGATGTCCTGTGTGGGCCTTATACCGTTCAAAAGGATGATTATGTCTGGGATATACTCAAACGGAAGGGGGTTCTTTCTAAAAAAAATTTTCCTAAGTTCCTGGTCATGTTCAAACAGCTAAATCCTCATATCCATGATCCGAACAGGATCTATCCAGGCCAACATATCATCATTCCTTTAAAATATGTAAAATCCCAGGGCGACACAGCCGGGCCTTCTTCAATAACCATACCGGTGATACCGGACATTCTTTACTATGATCATAGAGTGCGACATGGAGATTCAATCAGCACGATCCTCGCGAGACATTATGATATCCCTGTTTCCAAGATTAAACAGCAACAGTTGAACCTTTTCCAAAGGATAAACCCCGATATTAAGAATCTCAATGTGATCTACCCCGGCCAGTATATACATATTCCGGAATTTAAACCGACCCATGACTTATCTAAGGAACAAGCCCCTCAAATCGCTTCTGTTGAATCTCTAAAAGCAGATGAATCTGAGCCGCCGCAGGTCACTGTTGAATCCAGTCAAGAAGATCTTTCTAAAGACAAAGGGGTGCTTCCTATCAAGGACGAAGGTCCAAGGTGGTCAAGGGTTGTGGTATCTGAGGCGCTGAAGCCTTTGGGAGGCGACCTTATTTCTAATGGGTCCTATTTTTTCCCGAGCAGAGACGGGACAGAGCATACGTTGGATCTTGCTACTTATCCAATAGTGGAGCTCAATGACGGCCAACGAGTTCTTCTCGATATTGATGGAAATCTTTCCGACCCTATAAAGAAGGTCCTCCATTCTTTTTGGAAGGATTTAAAGATTGCTAACGTAGATAAAGAAGTTACCACGCAAAGTGTGCTGGAAAAAATTATAGATACATTGGGCGGAAGCGGGATTAAAAAAGGAGAATCGATTGTCCTGAGTGATGGTATCTCAGTGAGATTAAGAGGAGATTGGGTCTTTTCGAGAAAGCATGGTGGAACCGGCGAGTTGATGTTCCTTTGTGTCACTGTAATAAACCATCCGGAAGAAGGCACTCCAAAGAGCATTCAACGGTATCTTGCCAGAAAAGGCGTTCATGTCATAGATATTTTATCGAAAAAGGAGAATCGAGCTTACAGTGCTCCTCCGCCTCGGGAGACCAAAATAAAAAGCCCTGCTGTTATTACCATTGATGCTTACGACAAGAAGGCGTTTGTAGGCAAATTGTTCGATGAATTAGGAGTTACCTATACACCGGACACTTCGATTAATGTTTCTTACGCCGGGTTTGATGTAGAGCTTTCCGTAAATCTGGCAACCACGGCTGGTGGTGCAATCCTGGTCGTTGACTTTGGGGCATTTTACGGAGACATAGCATCAGTTTTGACCGAAAGAGGAATAAAGACACTCACTGTGAACCCCAAGGATAAAATCCTTACTGTTGCGAAAAATATTTTGGAGTCACTCGATATCCCCTTCACAGAATCCCCTCTCTTTTTTGCGGCAAACAGAGGTGCCTTGCGTACCGTATCCCTTACTATTCCAGGGATGCTCATTTCACGGCCTGAAGAAATGCGCATCTTTTTGACTCCTATCCGCTTGCATCCCAGTGTCTCTTCTTTTTTAAAAAATAAATCGATTAAGGTCCTGAGAGCATACAAACGTGCCGGCAAAGAAATGGTTAAGGCACGAAAAAAACAAGATAAGCTATAGTTCCTAAGCAGATGTTTGGGGGGAACGCACATGTTAAATATCGAAATCCGAAGTACGAAATCCGAAACAAATTGAAATGACCAAAATCCAAAATTCGAAACAATATGATTCGGAAGACTGTATTTCTCATTCACAAGGACTATGGTACTGTATAAGGTTGAATAACGTTTTGAAAATTTGATATTTGTATTTCGAATTTGTTTCGAATTTCGATATTCGAATTTTGGATTTATTTAAGCTGCGTGCCATATTCAACAATCAAAAGTTTTTCTGAAGGTTTGTATAACATTGCTGGCTACTTCACTTGATGAACATCTTTCCGCCCTTTATCGTCTAAGACAATTCGGGGTTAAATTCGGGCTTGATTCCATAAACCGGTTGGTCCGAGGATTGGGTAACCCACATGAACGATTTCGATCGATACACATTGCCGGCACCAACGGAAAAGGTTCCATAGCCGCGATCCTTTCCTCTATCCTTGTTAGAGAAGGGTATAAAGTTGGTCTGTATACCTCTCCACACCTTATCCGATTCAATGAGAGAATCAGGATTAACGGTTGTCCTGTATCAGACGATGCTGTGGCTGATGCGGCAGAAGCGGTCCAACTGATTTATACGCAAGGTGAACCCCCAACTTTTTTTGAATGTGCCACTGCTATGGCCCTGTATCATTTTGCTAAGGAAAATGTTGATTGGGCCATACTTGAAACCGGAATGGGGGGGAGACTCGACGCTACCAATGTGGTTCGACCTGAAGCGAGTATTATTTCAAATATTTTTCTCGATCATCAGCGTTATTTAGGTAATACTCTGGCCAAGATTGCAGCCGAAAAAGGAGGAATTATTAAAGGGGGTATTCCAGTAGTTACAGCGGTCAAAGGCAAGAATGCGATTGAAGTAATACAAAAAATGGCTTCAGAAAAGAATGCGCCGATATATCGTCTGGGAGGTGATTTTAGGGTCCGAAGAGATAGGAAAAAGGGGTTTTCTTATTTTGGTATCCATCGGAAGTGGAAAAACCTGAAAGTAGGGCTTTGTGGAGAGCATCAGATTACCAATGCCGCTACGGCGTTAGGCGCTTTGGAACTGTTAATAAAAAAGGGGGTCGATATCTCGGAAAAATCGATTTACGAGGGGCTTGCTGAAGTAAAGTGGCCTGGCCGCCTGGAGATTGTGTCAGAGCAGCCGTTGGTTATTTTGGACGGCGCCCACAACCGGGCCGGCATTGAGTCACTGAAACAGTATCTCAATAACAATCTTAACGGCCGCCATCTTACCTTAGTAGTTGGCATAATGGAAGACAAATCGTGGCGTGCGATGCTCCGCTCTTTAATTCCCATTGCCTACCGACTGATCATTACAAGTCCCCAGAATAGCCGGGCTGTGGATCCATACAGTCTGGCTGCTTTCATACGTCCATTTTGCAAAGAGTTTGACGTCATACCATGTGTGGCTCAGGCCGTGGCCACGGCCATCAAATATGCCGGTCACAAAGATGCCATGTGTGTGGCCGGTTCCCTTTATGCGGTGGGGGAAGCCAAGGCGTATCTGGAAAATAATAGAGAGGGTGTGTCGCCTGGGGAGATTTTCTAAGCACGTGCCTCGATGGGCAAATAACTCTCGATTGTTTGTCGTAAGTTTCTCCAGGTTATAGGCTTTTTTAGGAGGATGGAGGCATAGCCTTCTTCTATAGTCTTTTTAGCATATATGTTGTCGGGAGTTCCGGTGAGAACCAGAATATTGGCATCAGGATCTATCTCCTTGATTTTTTGAGAGGATTCATACCCATTCATAATAGGCATTTCTATATCCATAATTACCAGATCTGGTCGCATCTCCTTGTATTTTTCCAAACCGGCCAGCCCATTGCTTGCACTATCGACAGTATCGAACCCTTCCATGTTCAGGATTTCTAAAAGACTCTTCGAGATAGCATTATCATCGTCTACGATCAATATCTTTTGATTGTTCATGGTCTCCCTCTTAATGAAACCTTTGCAAAACTGCCATTTCCCCGTGATGCGGTATCAGGCCCCACGGCCCGGAGACTTGCCTGACGAAAAAATGTCACGTTTTGCAAAGTCTCTTAATGACAATTAATTATAGAATAATTACATTCAAGATATAATCTTGATTAGGTGAAGTCAAGAAAAAAAACTATATATTGTGTTTTTCTTTTGAAAAAAAACTATATATAGGTTAAGAACGTTAAATGGTTGGGGTTTAAATCTGTTAACATATAAAATTGAATAGTTATACAGATATGCTAATAATTACCAATGGTTATTGGCATTGAAAGCAAGAACATACAGAGAATTACAAAAAACAAAACCCAAGAACGGTAATTAAATAATCCGGCCCTCTTTTGTTGTCAAACCACAAAACAGGCTGTTTCTTGATGACTTGTGAAATGGTTTTCAACAAAGGATAACCAATTTAAATTATCAGGTATATTTCTGTGCTTTGTTGTAACATGTAGAAATTTCAGGTTTTTTTGAATCAACAATTTGTTCCTGTATTTTGAAAGGGTTATCCCACTGTTCATAAAATTGTTCAAAACTTTCCTTCTCCGAATAACTTTTTTTAGCTTCGATTTTCTTCTATTTTTAAAAAACACTATTCAACCCCCCGTGCCTTTTGGTGAAGATGGGACAAAATCCTTGCATAGTGACGTTACTATCTGGTATGTCGTATGAAATCGAAAACTTAGGTTGGTGTCCATCCAGAAATGGTAGATTTTGCCCCAATACTGCGTTCTCCGCAGGCTTCTATCCTCGACGTAGTGTTGCTACGCCTCCGGTAGAAACCTTTGTGCGGCCTTGTCTTGGGACAAAATCCACCATTTCCGGATGGACACTGAATCAATCAAACTGTTTGATTTTGCAATAAAATAAAGGGGGCTGTGTGCTTTCCAGGGTTTTGAGTGGCGCTGTTCTTGGGATCGACGCTTATGTAGTAGAGGTAGAGGTTGACATTGCTCAGGGGCTTCCTGCGTTCGCCACGGTCGGGCTTCCGGAGACCGCGGTTAAAGAGAGCAAGGATCGGGTAAAGGCTGCCATCCATAATTCAGGATATCATTTCCCGGCCGATAGAATTACCGTAAACCTCGCGCCGGCCGACATAAAAAAGGAAGGCACCGGTTTTGATCTACCGATTGCTGCAGGTATCCTTGCGGCCACAGGAATCATTCCCCAGAATATACTTTCGGAACATCTTATCCTTGGGGAGCTTTCACTTGACGGACGTGTTAAACCGGTGCGGGGGGCGCTCTCTGCCGCACTCGCTGCCAAGGAAAAAGGTTTTGCCGGGATTGTCCTTCCCAAAGAGAATGCCCGGGAGGCGGCTGTGGTAAACGGCCTCAAGGTCCTTTCAGCAGAGACCCTCTCACAGATGGTAGAGTACTTCCGTGGTATTAATACCATGGAACAAGAGACCGTGAATATTAAGGACATTTTTGAAACCGCATCATCCAGTGATGTTGATTTCAGTGAGGTCAAGGGGCAGGAACATGTAAAAAGGGCCTTGGAGATAGCGGCTGCCGGCGGACATAACATTATTATGGTAGGGCCTCCCGGCTCCGGGAAGACGATGTTAGCCAGGCGGCTCCCCACTATATTGCCCCCAATAAGTTTTGATGAGGCGATTGAGACCACCAAGATCTTTAGTGTGATGGGGCTCCTTGAGCGAAGTCAATCATTAATAGTTACTCGACCATTCAGGGCGCCACACCACACCATATCAGATGCGGGCCTCATAGGCGGAGGTCATGTCCCAAAAGCGGGCGAAGTAAGCCTTGCGCACAATGGGGTGCTTTTTTTGGACGAACTCCCGGAATTCAGGAAAAACGTACTGGAGGTCCTCCGGCAGCCGATGGAAGACGGTCAAGTGACGATCTCCCGTGCTGTGACAAGCGTAACTTATCCGGCGCGTTTTATGCTGGTGGCTGCCATGAATCCATGCCCATGTGGTTACTTCTCCGATCCGCTCCATCAGTGTATGTGCACCCATCACCAGATTCACCGCTATCGTTCCAAGGTTTCCGGCCCGCTCCTCGACCGGATCGACATCCATGTAGAGGTCCCGGCTGTAAGATATAAGGATCTTTCAAATAATGTTGATGCAGAGTCTTCTGAAGAGATACGCAATCGGGTAGAGAGCGCGCGGGCTGTGCAAACCGAACGGTTCAAGCGCATGAAGATCCACTGCAACGCCCAGATGGCGTCACG
>DAOVGD010000123.1 GCA_030672555.1 Desulfobacterales bacterium | reverse complement strand
CTTCGTTATTGGTGTCAATAAAACGACACAACAATGCTGAGGACTTGGTGGTATAACATATTGATATATTATGTTAATGTTAGGCGGAACTGTTTGGCAAGGTATTTGCTGTCTCCTATGATGGAATGATTGAAAACTTTTTGAACAAACGTCTCCGGTTGTGAAAGGAACTCCCACATGAATGTCAATTCAACCAATAATCAATTGCTGATTGATAAGGTCATAAATGATATATCCCATTCGCCTGTAGCAAAAGGCAACCAGATGGAGAATAGATTAATGGAACCTAATAAAACTGTGCAAGACAAGCAAAGTCAAGATCAAAAAGGAAGACATTTTTTTAAAAAAGGTGTCATGATCGATATCTATGCCTGAACAGGAAGCCATTCGCATCCATCCTTCAATAATAGTCCTAAATTCAAACCTCACCAAAAATACTTTTCATAAAAGCTCCGAATCATTTATTTTTATTGACGGGGGTTATCCTGGAAGATATTGTCCATGATCATGAACAACTTGATAAGCACCTTAACTGACGAACAATTGGCGGGCCAGCGCCTGATGGTGGGATTTGAAGGGACAACATTTAACGACACCCTTGAGCATCTCATCGGTACGATCTGTGTAGGTGGATTTATTCTGTTTTCACGCAATATTGAATCCCCTGAACAGCTTTCTGATCTTTGTCAATCCATTCAAAACTATGCGCGCGAGATCGGTCACCCGCCTCTTTTAATATCTATTGACCAGGAAGGAGGGGTGGTGGCACGCTTAAAACCGCCCTTTACCACTTTCCCTGGGAATCCTGCTATAGGAAAGGACAATTCGGATCAAGGAGCGATTGACTTTGCCGAGATAACCGCCAGAGAGCTTAGGGAAGTGGGTATTAATATGGATTTTGCTCCTGTTGTGGATGTCGCACCTGCCGGATTTGATTCTGTCATGAACGACCGGATATTCTCCAACGACCCCGGTCGTGTAGGACATTTGGGGGCTGTAGTGATCCGGCATCTCCAGAATAATAAGA
Source organism: Desulfobacterales bacterium (assembly GCA_030672555.1). Taxonomy (GTDB): domain Bacteria; phylum Desulfobacterota; class Desulfobacteria; order Desulfobacterales. The sequence goes on along the minus strand of DAOVGD010000123.1, from coordinate 11,832 downwards.
TCGCGGCTTGTGCTAAGCACTTTCCAGGGATCGGCCACACCACCCTTGATTCACACCTTGACCTTCCGTACCTTGACAAGGGACGTGATGAGTTGGATACGTTCGATTTAGTGCCGTTTCGGGTTGCCATAGCGGCAGGTGTGCGCTCTGTAATGCTTTCTCATGTGGTTTATACCTCCATAGATCCGGAATGGCCTGCAAGCCTTTCCAAAAAGGTGGCAAGTGATCTACTCCGGGGAGAGATGGGCTTTCAAGAAGTTATTCTGACGGATGATCTCGATATGGGAGCGATCGCAAGATATTATGATATTGAGACTATTACGAAACAGATTTTAGACGGAGATATCGATATCATTTTGCTGTGCCACACTTTTTCAAAGATGGAGTCGGCTTATGAACAGGTCCTTGCAGATATCAAAAACTCACCCGAAGGAAAAGATCGGAACATCAAATCGGTTGCCCGTATTTTAAGGTTGAAGGAACAATTTCTATTAACGCCTTGGTAACTTGGGGTTCTAAATGATGCGCAACCGAAATCCGAAATCCGAAATCCCTGCCCGCCATCGCTCTCGCCACGCCCGGCAACGCGAGGCTCAGCCGAGGCGGACGGGCTCAGGTGAGGCAGGCGGGCGAAATCCAAAATCCCATGGCGACTCTATTGTTCGTAGCTATCTCCTTGAACTTCCCCGGCCAAGCACATCTGATAATCGTTCGGATGAACGGAGATTAAGAGAAGGCCTTCTTGCTGTGTCTGATTTGAAGGATGTTGATATTCCGCTTCCAATTTGCCGCGAGCTTTCCACACTCCTGAGAAGAGCGGATTATCGTATCCGCGCGATTATTCTAAACGTTGATCACTGCTGGGAACTAATTACAATCGATGATCGATACGAAAATCCTTCTTGCTATGGTGTTGCTGTGGACTTGGGGAGCACCGGGATCGTATTTTACCTGGTTGATTTGTCAGAGTGCAGTGTGGTCGATACGGTTACCGTAGAAAACCCGCAGATTAAATACGGAGAAGATATTCTCACCCGTATTCAGTTCGCTTTAGCAGGGGATGGACTGCAAGTCCTGCAACGCGTGGTCATGGAGTGCTTTAATAAGAGCATTAAGAAAATTTGCGAAAAACATTTACTGCGGACACAAGACATCTACGCCGTGTCTGTTTCCGGAAACACCACCATGGCCCACTTCTTTTTGGGGCTCGATCCATCCCATCTTTGCAAGGAACCCTATATCCCTGTGGTCAACACACCCGATATGATCCCTGCCGTGGAACTCGGGATATCGATTCACCCGCGTGGCAGGATCTATGTCCTTCCGAACATGGGAAGCTATGTTGGAGGAGATATCCTTGGTGGCATCCTTGTCTCTGGGATGCACCGAAGTAAAAAGGTCTCTTTATTTGTGGATGTAGGTACCAACGCGGAAGTGGTTCTTGGAAACTCTGAATGGATGATCGCGTGTGCCGGCGCAGCGGGACCGGCACTGGAGGGAGGAGTTCTCCAATGTGGAACAAGGGCACAAAAAGGCGCCATTGAACATGTGACCATCAACAGGAAAAGACCGGGAGTCTCATACAGAACCATAGAGGATGGGAAACCTTTGGGTATATGCGGTTCCGGAGTGATTCATCTTTTAGCGGAGATGTTTCTTGCGGGGCTGGTCGATTCAAAAGGGGAGCTGGTAGTTAAAAAAGATCCGTCACGAATAGTAGATACTCCTCACGGTAAAGGGTATGTAGTCGTATTTGCCGGGGAATCGGCTCACGGAGAAGACATATTGATTACAGAGGCGGACATCAAGAACCTGATGCGCTCCAAGGGGGCGATGTTTACCATCTTAAATGTTATCACACAGAGCGTGGGTATTACCTTTGAAGAGATTAACAATTTTTTTGTAGCCGGGACTTTTGGAAATTATATAGAACCCAAAAAAGCGATCACTATCGGAATGCTCCCGGACATTCCTCTTAACAGATACAAACCGCTTGGAAATGCCTCTGGAAAAGGGGCTGTGACGGTCCTTCTTTCAAACCGGGCGCGCAGGGAACTGTATAGGATCAGAGATAAGATAACCTACCTCGAAATGAACATAAATGCAAATTTCATGTCGCAATTTACCTCGTCGCTTTTTCTGCCACATACTAATTTGTCACTTTTCCCTTCTGTCGCGAAAGCTCGCGGTCAATAGAACAACCATTTTGAATTCACTGGAGTATTGGAGTGTTAGACATCAACAACCGTTAGCGTCATACCCGCGTAAGCGAGTATCCAGAAATGGTCCGAACTGGATTCCCGCGGGAATGACTTCTTGGAATTCTATATTTCATTGATACGTACGTTATGATTCAGTTCTTGCTATCCAATTCGTTTCTTACTTGTTGCAGACGCGGTAATTTGATTTTGGACAAGGGTAACAAAATATTTACTCTTTATACATACATCATATTGGGGCGGTATAGTAAAATAATCCTATATATTAGATTTTTTTGTTGAAGAAGACTAAAGTATTTTATGAAAGTACCGATTCAAAGGGTAAAACATAAGGAGGTGCGTGTCGTGGATATTGTAATTGGTGGGACATCATCCATCAAACCGGATCCGTCGGAAGAGAAGCCTAATACACCTGCCGGCAAGAACAAAAAGGGAGGGGGCAGGGAGCGGCGGAAGAGCAAAAAAGATCGTCGCAAAAGCGTAAGAGAAGGGATTTTTGTTTCTCTTTCCATAAAGAATGATCGACGTTTCCAAAGAGATAGAAGAAAAGCCGGTTCTTAACCAAACCCTTATTTGTCTTTTCCCTTATCTCATCATACCAATTGCTGTCTGAAGCATCTGATCTGCGGCTGTAACTCCTTTGGAAGATGCCTGGAATCCCCTCTGGATCATGATCATGTTACTAAATTCATAAGCTATTTTAACGTTCGATCTTTCTACGGCATTTGGGATAATTTTTGCCACATTGCTGTATTCGTCCGTTCTCCCTCCTGCTGTAAAATAAGTTGCATCCCCTGACGTATCGGTGGGCATGAAGAGAGATTTGCCCACGGGCGAAAGTCCGAATGGGTTCTGGACTGTCGCGAGAGCCAGGCGGTATAATGGTGTTTGATGGCCGTCCGAATAGATGCCGGTGATTATCCCCTCAGTATCTATGGAAATCGATGAAAGAGAGCTAGTGGGGTTGAATCCGTCAGAATTTAAGTATGTCACATTGGATGCGGCGGAAAATTGTGTCGTGGCACGGCTATTGTTGGTCCAGGCGCCGTTCGCGTATGCTGTGCCGGTATCGAATTCTATGTCCCCGTCTCCAAGGGGTGTAGAAAACGTGAAGTGACCGTTTACGGTATCAGTGTCTGCCGATTGTGGAACCCAGCCACCCCCGGAATATCGCTCCATGGTCATGCCGGCCATATGCCCTGTTCCATCGAACATAATCTCTCCTCGGGCCAACAGCCCGTCGGTTGGGGCGGTAGCAGAAACAGGTCTGGATGTAATAAGATATTCCCATGTATTGCTGCTTGCAGTCCTGTCATAATAAACATCTATATATTTAAGCCCTCCGGAGTCATAGTAGCTATAGTCGGAGTCATAGAATATTTGGGAAGCATGGAGGTCATATGCCGTGGCCGGCATGGGCTCGTAGTTTGTGGCGTCCCAATTCCCTGAGAGGCCGCCTATCGATTTGTCTATTGCATTAACATTAAGATTTGCAATAATTCTGACTTGGGATGTAACTTGTTCGGTAGAGTATGTATCTCTGTCCAGATCAAACTGTATGTCTATCGGATTAGATGAGGGAAACTCATCTTCCACATATGCCCAGCCCTGTGCCACACATCCGTTTGCATTTGACAGATATCCGTCTTTGTTAATGTTAAAGTGAAATGCTCTCGTATAGTACATATCAGCGTCTGTACTGACAGCAAAATTGCCCGTGTTATCATAGCCGCCTTGTTTTACTACAAAAAAACCTTTTCCCGAGATAGCAAGGTCGAGAGGGGAAGAAGTCGTTTCGATATCCCCGGCAGAAAAATCGTTAGTGACTGAACCTATGCTGCTTCCGTGTCCTGACTGCAGCGAGGTTTTGCCAGATACGCTGTTGGACAGCACATCCTGAAAGCTTGCGCGGCAGCTCCGATACCCGATCGTTTCAATATTGGCAATATTACCCCCCACAATGGACATGGCGTCCGTCATGGTCTCTATCCCACTCATCCCGGTATATATACTCGATATTGACATTGGCTGGTCCTCCTTATGTCCCTACAAATTATTGATTGGATATGACTTGGTCGAGTAGTTGAGTCGTCAAATTGTCGAGTAGGTAAAATTACCAACTTGACTACTCAACGATTTGACCACTTGACCATTTTGTAGAAATATTACGACTCAAGCAAATAGCAATGTGCGTGCCAGAAAGAAAAAAAGAGAGTGTTGCGGGTTACGAGTTACGGGTTGCGGGTCGCCATGTGACTATCAAGAAGGTTTTTTCCCTTGTCGGACAGGAAAAAAATGCCCACCTGAAAATTTTTTCCTGATTTTTTCTCTATGTATATAAATGAATTTTATGTCCGTGTTTGGAAAAGTTGTTCGGTTTTGTGGAGACTAATGCGTTGCTCTGGTTAGTTTTATCAGCTTTCGTGAGTTCGAACAAAATCCCCCATTGACGGACAGTCTGTTCGAGTCATGTTTTGGCACTGTCGTTGCATCAAATGGAATAAAAAATCGAATTAAAAGGGTTAAGGAGGAACAGGACATTGGTATCAGGTATTTATGAGGCTATTACAGGCGGGATGTTTGCAGAACAACACATGGAGATAATCACCAACAATTTGGCCAACGTAAGCACAGCAGGCTTCAAAAAGGATGTATTAACGTTTGATGAAGTATTGAAGGAGAAGCAGTCGACTGATCTAAGCCTCGGAAGTTTGAATTACACCGGTAATAAACTTGATGTTGCATTGGGTGAGAAGGGTTTTTTTAGAATTCAAACCGACCGTGGAATCCGGTACACCAGAAACGGAAGTTTCTTATTGGATGCTGAAAATATGTTGGTAACACAGAACGGTGACAAAGTGTTGGGTGACAATGGTCCGATCCAAATTAAAGGAGTTGAAATAGTTATAACTACATCCGGAGATGTTACTGTGGATGGTAGCCACGTGGCTACCCTGTCGGCAGTCGACTTCACATATCGTAATTTCTTGAAAAAAGCAGGGAATTCTTTATACGTATACGATGATCCAAACGGTGAGGGGAGTATTATAGATCCTGAGCCGCTTTCAGTGAAACAGGGATATCTTGAGGCGTCAAATGTCAATCCGGTCGCAGAGATGGTTAAGATGATTAAGACACATCGGGCCTATGAGTCTTACGTCAAGGTTATCCAAACATTTGATGAAGCTAATTCTAAATTGATCAACGAAGTGGGTAGATTATAGTAGCAAGGAGGTACGGAACTATGATGAGGGGATTATGGTCGGCAGCATCGGGGATGTCTGCACAGCAGATGAACATTGATACAATTAGCAACAACCTTGCCAATGTCAGCACGTGCGGCTACAAAAAAAGCCGCGTTGACTTTCAGGATCATATGTATCAGACGCTCAGGATTGCCGGCGCTACAACCGCGGCCGGGAATCAGATACCGACCGGAATTCAAATTGGCTTGGGGACAGAGACTGTGGGAATTCAAAAGATATTCTCTCAGGGCGATTACAGAGAGACCCAAAATGAGCTCGACTGGGCCATTGAGGGGAAAGGACTTTTCAAGGTGATAAGCGCTGAGGAGGAGGTGTATATCCGCTCAGGGGACTTCAAGCTCGACAGTGAAGGCTATATTTGCACATCAGATGGCGACCGGCTGCAGCCTGAGGTAAACATTCCATCAAATACTATATCGATTTCTGTTGATTCGGGCGGACATCTTGTCGCCTTTGGTCCGGATAATGTGGAAGTAACTTCTGCAGATATCAACATATATACATTTGCCAATCCTGCCGGTCTCTATTGTATGGGGCGAAATTTGTATCGACCCACTGATGCATCCGGGGAGCCTATAGAAGGGATGCCGGGGGTAGATGGATTCGGCACGATTGCCCAGGGATTCTTGGAAATGTCAAATGTCAATGTGGTCGAGGAAATGGTCGCTATGATTATAGGACAACGAGCGTACGAGTCTAATTCCAAGGCAATTCAGACCGCGGACAGTATGCTTCAGATGGCGAACAATCTTAAGAGGTAGTAGTTATGAAAAAAGGCATTAAGATCGTAGTTGCGGCAGCCTTTATCTTATTGACGAGTTATGGTTTTTCAGTGGCTGGTGAAGATTCCGCTCTCAGTATAGTTGTTAAATCAAAGGCTTCAGTCCGAGGGGACAAGATATATCTCAAGGATATTGCACAAATAAAAGGCGAAAGAAATATCACGCAAAAGATCGGTTCTGTCTGCCTGGGTAGTTCTTCCAGGCCTGGTAACACCAGATCGCTCAAGGGTGAACGTATATTAACTATACTCCGCTCAAAACGATTTTGGCCTGTCAATGCAACCATAACATCCCCCGAAACAGTGGAGGTTACAAGAAGATCTCGAATAGTTTCCAAGGAGTGGTACAAAGATTTATTTTACAGATACGTAGCGGATCGCATTGAAGATAACGCTGACTTTAGCATAAGCAATTTTAAGGTGACAGGGAATCGGCCCGTTCCTGAAGGCGCTGTCACACAGAAAATCGCGGATAATAGCAATAAAAAGATGTTGGGATACATGAGTGTTACGGCGTTCGTGTATATAGATAACAAGAGAGAACAGCGGGTGATGCTTTCAGGATGGGTTAACGTATATAAGAAGGTATTTTGTGCTGTCCGTACGTTAAAGAGAAACGAAGTCGTAACTGAAAATGATGTTAAATTAGTCCGTAAAGATATATCTAAGCTTCCGCTGAATATTGTCTCAGATGCAAAAGCGGTCATGGGACAAAGGCTTAAACATTATGTTAGATCTGGTGAATACCTAAGGGGAGATATGCTTGAAGATGTCCCTGTAGTTAACAAGGGAGACCATGTTGTTATTGTGGCAGAATCAGTAGCGCTTAGGGTAACAGTAATCGGCAAAACTTTAGAAGAGGGGTGCCCCGGAGATATGATCAAAGTGAAAAATTCCGTGTCAAAAAAGATCATTTCGGCCCGAGTCATTGACGCGTCAACAGTGAAGGTTCAATTTTAAAAAATATGAGGTCACTATGAAGTCAACACAAATTATTACTGCGGTATTATCGTTGGTTCTGTTATCAGGCTGCGCTTCTTTGAGTGGAGGGACGTCAAAGGATATCTCTATAGAAACAGCAAAACAGCGTGCTCAGCATCAAGTCTGGTCTGATGAACTTTACAATGCCGCGAAACCGGAGGAAGGGTCACTTTGGATTGACAATGGTACCAGACTCTTTACCGATATGAGAGCACGGCATGTGGGTGACGTTGTTACCGTCAGAATCGCTGAGAGTCCGAGTGGCAAGTTGAATGCAACAACCAATACGAGTAGAAATTCGAGTATTGAGGCCGGCATTACCGACTTTTTGGGGTACATGAAATCTCTGGACGCAAAGAACTCGAATTTTGACAGAACCAGCATGTTTAAAGCTAATATCAACCCGCAGTTTGACGGGCAAGGGAAGATAACTCGGGATGGAGAAGTCACCGCCTATGTTGCGGCACGGGTGATTAAGGTTTCCCCGAATGGGAATCTTTATATCAAAGGGAAGAGAGAGATAAGGGTAAACAATGAAACTCAATATATAACGATTTCCGGTATTATTCGCCCCGATGATATTTCTCAAGACAATGAAATATCGTCAACATACATAGCCGATGCCCGAATCGAATACTCCGGCACCGGGGTTATTGCAGCGAAACAGAGACCGGGTTGGCTTGCGCAGATAATAGACTATGTATGGCCATTTTAGCCCAGAAAAATGGTCAAGTGGTCAAATCGTCGAGTGGTTAAATGGGTAATTTTACCTACTCGACAACTTGACGACTCAACTACTCGACCAAATAACGGGGGAATTATGAAAAGGATAGGGAAGCAATTGAAGATAGTTAGCCTTACGGTCTGCGTATGTCTGTCAATAGCTGTATCTGCATATGGAATCAGGATAAAGGACATATCGAAGATCAAGGGGATACGGAGCAATCAACTTATCGGCTACGGTCTGGTGGTTGGATTACAAGGAACCGGCGATAAGGACACTACCGATTTCACCGTGCAGTCACTTGTCAATATGTTAGAACAGATGGGCGTCAAGGTAGACAGGGATAGTGTAACAGTAAAAAACGTGGCCGCGGTTGTTGTAACTGCTAAAATGCCTCCATTTGCAAGGATAGGAAATAAAATTGATGTAGTTATATCTTCAATAGGTGATGCCAAGAGTCTTGAGGGCGGGACACTTCTTCTTACGCCGCTGCGTGGCGTGGACGGAAAGGTCTATGCCTTGTCACAGGGACCGCTCTGTGTGGGAGGCTTTTCTGTTGGTGGAACTGCCGGCGGAGGGGTTACAAAAAATCATCCTACGGTAGCAAGAATTTCCCGTGGGGCTACAATCGAAAAAGAGATTCCTGTTTCTATTAGCAATAAAGATGAGTTGACGATTACCCTTAACAATCCGGATTTTACAACCGCCATGCGAATGGCTAAAGTAATTAATGGAAAATTCAAAGCAGAACTCGCCCTTGCAGTGGATTCAGGGACTCTGAAATTGACAATCCCTGCTCCATTAAAAAGCAATCTTGTTCAGATGATCGCAGCGCTTGAGAATTTAGAAGTAAGACCAGATGGCGTTGCCAGGATTGTTCTTAATGAAAAAACCGGTACGGTCGTAATTGGTGAAAAGGTCAGAATTTCAACGGTCGCCATAGCCCATGGCAACCTGTACATCACGATTAAAGAGAGCGCCGATGTTTATCAACCAGCCCCTTTTGCGCCCGCTCCTCCTTTAACGGCTGAAACAGTACGGACAGATATAGAAAGTGGGGGTGTAATTACAGCGCCCGGAGGGCAGACGGTGATTACTCCCGAATCAGATGTTGTTGTAGAAGAAGAAAAGGAAAACTTGATCATACTTCCCGCAGGCACCACTATTGGAGAGTTGGTGCGCGCGCTAAATGCCATTGGGGCAACCCCGAGAGACCTTATCACCATCCTTCAGACAATAAAGGTCGCTGGCGCGTTACAGGCAGAGATAGAGATTATTTAACTATTTGGGATTTTGGATTGCGGATTGCAGATTTACAGAGAAGATTTTGTGAAAACCAATACAGGAGAGGGAGATGACAGCGGAGACCATATCAGGGGTATCGAATACGCCGAACAATGTTAACGCTTCTGAAAAAAAGAGGCTCAAAAAAGTTTGTAAGGATTTTGAGGCCATCTTTATTGCCAATATGTTGAAAGAAATGAGAAAAAGCATTCCTAAATCAGGTTTTTTGGATTCAACCCATGGAAGCGATATATACCGTTCCATGATGGACCAAAAAATTGCAGAAAAGATTGCAAATGACAAGGGGTTGGGAATAGGTGAAATGTTGTTCAAACAACTCCAGAAGTATAGTCAGGACCAATGATTGCTTTAGAAAACAGCACTTGTGTCCGAATAGTATTTATATAAGACTGCGAGGCGGTTATGGAAAAAAAGTTAGATATAATTGAAAAGGATTTACAGAAAAAGGTCCTATTATACGAGGAGATTGTGGAGTGTCTGAAAAGAGAGCGCAAATGTCTTATAGAAGTCGACATGGACGAACTGTGGGATATTTCAAAAGAAAAACAGACCGTTGTTTCAGATATAAATACGCTTCGCAAGAGATTGCTGGAACGTGTCCATGATATTGTTCCCGCATTTCATATAGAGCAAAAAGAATCTTGGTTTTCACAAATAAGTCCTTATATTCCATCTGATTATTGTGAACGACTTAAAAACCTTTACCACACCCTCATGGGATTAAAAATGGAAATAAAAATGCGTAGTAAGGAAAATATGTCGATTATTGAAGACTCTATCGGAGTACTTGACGATATAATATCGATTATTGCAAACACGGGGAGATCACAGGTTACATATAATGGCGAATGTTCTCTGAACGGAAGACCCAAGGATAACATATTGCTCCACAGGGAGGCATAACTGTGTCAGGTATAGGCCTTGTATTGAATATTGCTAAAGACGCGCTTTTAAGTCAGCAGTATTCCATTAATGTTACCAGCCATAATATAGCTAATGTCCATACAGAAGGATATTCAAGACAAAGAATCGACCTTGAGACTAAAGATCCGGCGGTTTATGCCGGGCTATTATTTGGACGGGGCGTAGATATTGGTAGTATCACAAGGGTGGCTGATAGCTTTATAGAGGCAAGACTGTCCGAACGCGAGTCAGACACGGCTTCATTAGAAGCGGCCGAAAATTACATGGCAGTCCTTGAAGGAATATTTAATGAGACTTCTGAAAATGGACTTAGTGCTCATATGGCGGCATTCTGGAATGCCTGGCATGACCTTTCAAATGATCCTTCAGGCGACACTGAACGGGCGATGCTCTATGAAAGGAGTGTCATGTTGGCCGAGGCATTTAAGGCGCTTAGTACAAATTTGGATGAGTTTGTCATAGACCTGAATCGATCTATCGCGAACAGCGTGGAAAAGATAAATGAAATCACCGCTACTATTGCTGATGTCAATAATCAGATTGTGGGAATGGAGGTGGACAAGGTCGCCAATGATCTAAGAGATAAGCGTAATATCCTGCTGAATGAACTGTCTCAGTATATCGACAACAAATGGTTTGAGCAGGACAACGGGTCCATTACCGTGATAGTTGGTAAAGGTCAGGTGATGGTCTTGGGAAGTGAAAGCTACGATATGAGCGTGGATGGCGCCGGGGTAAGATTGGAGGCCTCCGGCGATTCGACTGTTGATCTGACCGACTCGATCAGAGGGGGCAAGCTCGGAGGATGGTTGGATATGAGGGATGAATTGATCCCTAAGTATAAGGCAGACATAGACGCACTTGCCAAATCGTTTATTGGAGAAGTCAACAAAATACACACCCAGGGCGTGGGGGTCAGTTTTTTTGACAGCGCAATCACGGGAACCTATGCAACTGACGCAACAGAGCTGCTTGATACACTCGATTTCGGAGACGAGATAGATTATACTAAAGATTTGACTATATGGGTCAACGATAATAATGGCACCTCAGATCCTATTGACGATGTCTTGGCTTCAGTACCCGTGACGTTTGCCGCAGGTGACACGATTACGGATTTGGTAAATCAAATAAATTTTGCAGGCATTGGAATAACAGCTTCGGGTACGACAGCCTTAACATTGACACCGGATTCCAGCAATTATACTTACGCTTTTTCAGACAACGGCTCTAACATCCTTGCCGCACTCGGCATCAACACCTTTTTTCAGGGAGACGACGCGACTTCCATGGCTGTAAATAGTGTAATCGCCAATACCGATAATATCGCGGCGGCGAAAATTGATGCCACTGGAGACTTTGCAGTAGGCGATAACAGTAATGCATTAGACATGGCTGACCTTCAATATACAGCAGGATCCATAGAAAGATGGACCTATAGTCGGGGTTCGACACCTACATCAACGACGGTTTCGTCTACATTGGAAGATTATTATCATACACTGGTTAGTTCAATTGGGATTAAATCAGAAAGTATCACAAGGGGGAAAGAATACAGTCAGTCTATTCTCGACAAACTGACTGAGGTGCGTAATAGTATTTCGGGTGTTTCCATTGATGAAGAAATGGCCA
>DAOVGD010000003.1 GCA_030672555.1 Desulfobacterales bacterium | reverse complement strand
CCAGAAGTTTTTCATAAGCTTCTTGAATCTCGATGAACTTTTTTTGAGCCAGCTCTTGGAATTCCTGGCCGAGATGAGAGACCTTATCCGGGTGATAAGCTTGAGCGGCTCGACGATAGGCAGCCTGAATTTCCTCAGGGCTGGCTCCGGGCTTTACTCCGAGAATTTCATAAGGGTCTTTGAGATCGGTTTGAGCTTTAGATTCAGCTCCTGAGTCAGCTTTTTGTTTTTCGAAACCGCCGGCCCGATCAGACCATTTATTATAATCTTGATCAGCCTTTGAGAAGTTTCCCCGCCAGGAGAAAAAGCCTGGTAGCCTCCCCCGCCTGAGGTAATAGACAAAAACTCCCAAGAGGAAAGCGTCGTCAAGCCAGCCCGTAATGGGGATGAAATCCGGAAGGAAGTCGAAGGGACTGATGATATATAACAGGAGGAGAATAATCAGCAGGATTTTAAGATAACCCGTCATCCTAACATCCTAAAATCGCAGGTTTATTATCTCGACGTAAGGAGCATAAGCCGAATGACCGTCCTCTACCAACTTCAGACGAGGATACCCAATCTGCCAACCTTCCGGGCCGTGATTAAACAAGGCAGTGGCCTCGGTTTGGACGGGCTGCCAACCGGATGTATGGCCCACCGAATAAGAGACAAAAAAATACACCCCACATGCGATGCCACCGACGGCAATGGTCACCGATACATTCACATCCGACGCAGCGGCTGGTTCGGGCGCGGCCAGAATCAGCGCCGTACATAAGGCTGCCAGGAGTAAGATTTTTATCATGCTATCCATAATAAATGAATTGTAAAAAGCGACAAAAATCAACTAAATGATTATGATAAGAATTCCGTTTTTGTTCAGGTGAGTATATCATAAAGTCACCTGTGTCAATGAAAGAGCATTGTAAGGCTTCCCCAAGCCGGCCAGAGGTCATCCCAATGTGATGGATGCGGTGGATACGAATTTATTCGAAATGGACCTCTGGCTCGGGCGCATCTGTTTCCTCCGGGAAATCGGCAAAAGGAAAAGGCAGCGTGTTTTCGTTCAGGGTGACGTATCGCATCACTCTGTAGGCATAGACAGAAACCTTGTTGGAGAATCTCCTTACGGGATCGCTGTAAGTTCTGGTGATGAAAAGATAAATATACTGAAACAGAACGGTTCCCTGGACAATGATTTTGAGGATCTCAAAAACCATGAGAAAAAAGATGGTGTAAAGGAGACGCATGGCGATCTTCTTGCGGGATAATACGGTAGTTGGAATGGAGTCCATTCGTTTTCCTCCCTTTTTGTCTATTTTCAGGGTTGGTCTATAAAGCTTTTGTATTCATTGCCAATACCTTGTTAGCGCAGCAAATAGTCGGTAGTTTTTCTCTAATATACGCTTCAAGGAGATAACATTGTTGATAAAAGGTCTCACTTTACGCGCTAATCCGTATCTGTCTTAAGCACTGACAAGAAGGCTGACTGTGGGATCATGACATTGCCTACCATCTTCATCCGCTTTTTCCCTTTTTTCTGCTTTTCAAGGAGCTTTCGTTTCCTGGAGATATCTCCTCCGTAACACTTGGCGGTAACATCTTTTCTGAAGGCTGAAATGGTCTCCCGGGAGATGATTTTCGCCCCAATGGCTCCTTGAATGGCGATCTTGAACATCTGCCTCGGTATTTCCTCTTTTAGTTTTTTGCAGGCATGTCTCGCCCTTTCAACTGCTCCATCACGGTGCGCCAGTTGAGAAAGGGCGTCCACCCGCTCTCCATTGACCAGTATATCGAGCTTAACCAGATCGCTTTCCCGATAGTCGATCAGATCATAGTCAAATGAGCCGTATCCCTGCGTAACGGTTTTTAGCCTGTCATAGAAGTCGTAGATAACCTCGGCAAGGGGGAGTTCGAATGTGATTTCGATTCTGTTGCTGTTCAGGTACTGGTAGTTGCTGTTTACACCCCGGCGGTCTAAGCAGAGCTTCATCACCGCTCCCATGTACCTTTCGGGTATCATAATCGCCGCCCTGATATACGGTTCCTCGGTCCTATCGATTGTACTCGGGTCTGGGTAGAGCGCCGGGTTATCTATAACCAGGGCAGTGCCGTCGTGCAGGTAGCATTTATATTGTACAGAAGGAGCGGTCAGTATTAGGGAAAGCCCAAATTCACGTTCAAGACGTTCCTGAACCACCTCAAGATGGAGGAGCCCCAGAAACCCGCATCGGAACCCAAAGCCCAGAGCAACGGATGAATCCTTTTCATAGCTAAGAGAAGCGTCGTTCAATTTCAGTTTTTCCAGGGCAACGGCAAGTTCCTCATAGTCATCTGCTGCAATGGGATAGATGGAGGAAAAGACCACCGGCTTTACCTCCTTGAATCCCGAAAGCGGGGCCTCACACGGCCGGTCATGCAACGTGATGGTATCTCCGCATCTCGTGTCACTTACCGTCTTGATCCCTGCTATGATATAGCCGACCTGACCCGCTGTAAGGGCTTTTAAGGGCGCCCTTACCAGCTTAAAAATGCCAACCTCTTCCACTCTGTAGGTGGCATTGTTTGACATAAATCGTATGGTATCGCCCGCCTTGACGCCGCCTTCAAAGATACGGCAGTGGATAATGGTACCCCGATAGGAATCATAATGGGAATCGAATATCAGGGCCCGCAAGGGGGCCTGCGGATCACCCTTCGGAGGGGGGAGTTCTGTTACAATCGCCTCCAGGGTATCTTCTATACCGATGCCTTCTTTAGCTGAAACAAGCAATGCGTTTTCCGGATCAAGCCCCAGGTCCTCATCGATCTGCTGCTTTACCCGTTCAATATCTGCGGACGGAAGATCTATCTTGTTGATTACCGGGACAATTTCAAGGTCGTGTTCCATGGCCAGATAGAGGTTGGCCAGGGTCTGCGCTTCGACCCCCTGGCTGGCATCGATTATAAGAAGGACCCCTTCACACGAGGCAAGTGAGCGCGAGACCTCATAGGTAAAATCAACATGCCCAGGGGTATCGATCAGATTTAATGTATACTCTTTGCCATCTTTTGCCGTGTAAGGGAGGGTTATCGCCTGGCTTTTAATGGTGATACCCCGTTCACGTTCGATATCCATGGTGTCCAGAATCTGGTCTTTAAAGTCTCGTTCCGAGACAAGGTCTGCGGCCTGGATCAATCGGTCGGAAAGTGTCGATTTTCCGTGATCGATGTGAGCAATGATACTAAAATTACGAATCTGTTTCATATGATATTTATGCGCCTCTTTATCTTAATAACGTTCTGGAATACAAAAGTATACCTAACCTACATCCGCAACTGTGTCAATCCTGATCGATGCGAACATATGAGAGCAACATAGTTCCAGGAGGTTGAAGACTCACGCAAAGGCGCAAAGACCGCAAAGGACAAAAAAGAAAATCTTAGCGCCTTTGCGCCTTTGCGTGAGAATTTTAGACTTGGATTATATCAACATCATTTCAACCTGTTATCGGCAAGAATGACGGAACCCTGTTGCAATGAAAAAATGGACTTGACACGGCAAAAAAACCTATGATATCAGTAGAAAAATTACTGAAATAGTAAGGTCATTTTAAAATGAGGCAAAACAAAGCGGAAAGATGCTGGTGGTGGCGTAGCACAGACGATGTGGTGTGCCCACCCGTGTAAGATCTTCTGCTTTTACAGTTAAACCGTGGGCCACCATCCCGCGGTTTTCTGAATGCCGTGGGCTACCCCCACGGCATTTTTATTTGTAACTGACCTCACCGCAAAGACGCCAAGGGCGCAAAGAAAGACCTAATATATTAACAAGTAATAAAAGAGGAAGATAACCCTTTATGAGGCGAGCAACCCATCCAACGCGAAAAGATTTTTTGGAAAAAGCAAAAACGTATAATCTCATCCCGGTCTACCAGGAAATCCTGGCAGACACTGAGACTACCATCGGAGTTTTTAAAAAAGTGGGCGGGGGGAGGTATTCTTTTCTGCTCGAAAGTGTTGTAGGCGGGGAGAAATGGGGACGTTATTCCTTTATCGGAATTAAGCCCTCCTTTATCTTTAAAAGTAAAGGAAACACGATTACAATCGATAAAAGAGGCGAACAAAAACAAGAGGAGGCCTTAGACCCTGTCCGTTCCCTGGAAAAGCTCCTTAATTGGTATCATCCCTTCGAGACTAAAGGACTTCCCCGCTTCTTTGGGGGAGCGGTCGGATACCTTGGATATGACGTAGTCCGTTTCTTCGAACAGATACCGGATCAGCTTCCGGACGATTTGGGCCTCCCTGACACCCAGTTTATGATTCCCGAGCAGGTACTGATATTCGATAATCTGGAGCAGTCAATAAAGGTGGTGTGTAATGTGCACCTTGCCGATGGGACAGATCCTGATAAACTGTATGACGATGCGGTTGGCCGGATCGAGAATTTAATAGAAAAAATCAAGCGCCCATTGCCCCCGGAAGAAACAGAGCCAGTGTCAGAGACATCACCCTCTATGACTTCGGGGACACCCAGAGAAGAGTTTGAGTCAATCGTCCTTAAGGCCAAAGAATACATCCGGGCGGGTGATATTATTCAGGTAGTCCTTTCGCAACGATTTGAAGCTGACAGTACTTCCGACCCGTTCAATGTCTATCGTGCTCTTAGGCGAATTAATCCTTCTCCGTATCTCTTTTACCTGAAGTTTGACAACTCAGTACTTTTGGGCTCATCTCCTGAGGTAATGGTTCGGGTAGAAGACGATCGTGCGACTCTGCGCCCCATTGCCGGAACAAGGCCGCGTGGGAAGACCGAGGAGGAGGATAAGGCGCTTGAGAAAGAACTTTTGGCGGATCCCAAGGAGAGGGCCGAACACATCATGCTGGTCGATCTGGGGAGAAACGATCTGGGTCGCGTATGTCGTTATGGGAGTGTGCATGTTACCGAACTCATGGTGGTCGAACGATATTCTCACGTAATGCACATTGTCTCAAACGTAGAAGGAACCTTGAGGGATGGGGTTAACTCCTTTGATGTGTTGAGCGCCTCTTTCCCGGCAGGTACGGTATCAGGGGCCCCCAAGGTGAGGGCCATGGAGATTATCGAAGAATTAGAACCACATAAACGCGGTCCTTATGCAGGAGCGGTCGGATATTTCAGTTTTTCCGGGAACATGGATCTGGCAATTACCATACGGTCGATCCTGATCCATGATGGAAAGGCAATGGTACAGGCAGGAGCGGGAATCGTGGCTGACTCAGTACCGGATAAGGAATACGAAGAGACCGTTAACAAAGGGAAGGCATTGTTTAGAGCAGTAAAAATGGCCGAAAAGGGAACAAACCGATGATCTTGATGATCGACAACTATGATTCGTTTACGTATAACCTTGTACAGGCCTTTGGGGCGTTAGGCGAAGAGATCTCTGTTTTTAGAAACGACAAGATCACACTCAAAGAACTTGGAGATATTCATCCGGACAGATTGGTGATATCTCCCGGCCCGGGTGTACCGGAGGATGCCGGAATCAGTATTGAAGCAATCAAATATTTTGCGGGCAAGATCCCCATCCTTGGCGTATGCTTGGGCCACCAGGCGATTGCCAAGGCGTATGGCGGAAAAATCGTGCGTGCCGGGCGCCTGATGCACGGAAAGGTTTCAGAGATTTACCACGACGGCAAGAAGATATATCTTCAATTAAAGCAAGCATTTGAGGCAACGCGTTATCATTCCCTTGTTGTTGAACGCGAGAGTCTTCCGGATTGTTTTGAGATTGTTTCTGAAACAAAACAGGGAGAAATTATGGGGATACGACACAAGGAACTTTCCATTGAGGGAGTACAGTTTCACCCTGAATCCTTGTTGACAAGAGAAGGAAATAAGTTATTAGCGAACTTTATAAAGGGGACCTAAGTATCTCAACAAATTCAAATAACAAAAATACAAAAATACAAAATTGCAAATTGGTTAATGGTCAAGTGGTCAAATCGTCGAGCAGTCAAGTGGGTAATTTTACTTACTGGACAACTTGACGACTCAACTACTCGACCAAATCACGAAATTCGATATTCGGATTTTTTTCATTGAAGGGGGAGCAATGATAAAGGAAATGATTCAAAAGGTGGTCATGGAAAATGACCTTACCGAGGAAGAGATGACCTTGGTGATGAATGAGATCATGGAAGGATGGGCTACGGATGCCCAGATTGGATCCTTTATAACCGCCTTAAGGATTAAAGGGGAGACCATTGAAGAGATTACCGGGGCTGCCAAGGTCATGCGTGAGAAAGCAACCCGCATAAGGGTGGGAAATGAAGCGCTAAGCATGGACCGGGAGGATATTAATGTAGACTTAGAAACCATCCTCGATACCTGCGGCACAGGTGGGGATGGGACCAACACCTTTAATGTCTCCACAACCGCGGCCTTTGTTGTGGCCGGGGGAGGTATTACGGTAGCAAAGCATGGCAACCGTTCCGTATCGAGCCAGTGCGGAAGCGCGGATGTTTTGGCTGCCTTGGGGGTAAACCTTGATGTAACGCCCGATATTGTCGAAGACTGTATCCGGAGCATAGGTATCGGTTTTCTTTATGCGCCGAAGCTTCACGGCGCCATGAAACATGCTATCGGCCCCAGGAGAGAGATCGGGATCCGCACTATATTCAATATCCTCGGCCCATTGACTAATCCGGCCGGGGCCAATGTTCAGGTGTTAGGTGTATACGATGCGGCGTTGACGCCGGTGCTTGCTGAAGTGCTGCGCAACCTGGGAAGCAGAGCCGCATTTGTGGTGCATGGTGAAGGGAGCTTTGATGAAATCAGTATTATAGGGCCGACCCAGGTAAGTGAGTTGCGGGCCGGAGAAGTGACCACCTATAAGATAACACCGGAAGAGCTTGGTATTAAAAGGGCCAAACTTTCTGACATCAGAGGCGGGAGCGCTGAACAGAATGCTGCTATTGTGCGGGAAATCCTGGACGGCAACAAGGGACCTAAGCGCGATATGGTATTATTGAACGCGGCCGCAGCCTTTAGAGCAGCGGACAAAGTGCCGGACATGAAAACCGGTATATCAATAGCGGAAGAAAGTATCGATTCCGGAAAGGCACGAGAAAAATTAGAACTCCTTATCAAAAAGACGAATTTATGACCGGAACAATCCTGGATAAAATTGCTGCTCATAAAAAGGGTGAGGTGCAGGAGTCAAAAGAGAGACATCCGCAGAGAGCCTTGGAGAAACGGATTGCCGGGCTGAATGCGACTCGCGACTTTAAGGCCGCCCTTGCACGCGAGGATCGTATCTCCCTGATCGCAGAGATCAAGAAGGCGTCACCGTCTGCAGGTATTATTCGTATTGACTTTGACCCAATGCAAATTGCTCAAATATATGAAAAAGAGGGGGCAGATGCGATTTCTGTCTTGACCGACGAAGAGTTCTTTCAAGGAAGCCTGGTGACCCTATCCTTAATAAATGATATGTTTTCTCTCCCGTTACTAAGGAAAGACTTTATTATAGATCCTTATCAGATATATGAAGCCAGGGCATTTGGCGCTGACGCGATTCTACTGATAGTCTCCCTCCTTTCACCAGACAGACTCCTATCATATCTCGGGACTGCTCAGGAGCTGGGGCTTTCGGCCTTGGTGGAGGTACACACAGAGGAAGAACTACATATAGCAGTTGGCGCAGGAGCAGAAATCATTGGCATAAATAACCGGAACTTAAAAACTTTTGCAGTAGATATAGAAAACACCTTGCGACTTCTTCCCAACTTCCCAAAGGATGTGCTTTGTGTAAGCGAGAGCGGGATAAAGACTGCGGACGACCTTGACATACTCAGACAGGCAGGGGTTGATGCCGTCCTGATCGGCACGGCATTTATGAAGGCACAGGATATAGAGGCAAAGATAAAAGATCTGTTTCCAGATATTGATAGATCGTAACGGTTTATCTCACGCAAAGGCGCAAAGAACGCAAAGCAAAACTTGATGAAAAAGGATTAAAGAAGCTCGCCCGTTTCGACTAAACAAGAACGATGCGAGCAGGAGCAGGGCATGTTAATGGTCTTTAGCCCTTTGCGTCTTTGCGACTTTGCGTGAGATAAACGGCTACTATAATAATTTGAGAAAATCTGTGAAATCTGCGGATATAAATTCATATACAAAAACCAAGATCAAGATTTGCGGAATTACACGTCTGGAAGACGCTCTCCTGGCAGCAGACCTTGGCGCGGATGCTCTTGGATTTATCTTTGCCGAAAGCCCCCGACAAGTGGTTCCTGAAATTGCCAGGGAAATTATTTCCTTGCTTCCCCCTTTTGTAAATTCCGTAGGGGTCTTTGTGGATGAAGAACAGGAATCGGTGCGCGAAATAGCCGCCTATTGTAAGCTTGATTTGGTACAACTTCACGGAAACGAATCGTCCGGATATTGCAAAGCCCTTGGCTTAAGGGCTCTCAAGGCAATCAGGGTGAAGGACGAAAAAAGTATCGACTCAATGGCCTCTTACCGTGGAACTGTGCAGGGGTTTCTCCTTGATACCTATGTAAAGGGACTTCCCGGTGGAACCGGCAAAACATTTAACTGGGAGTTGGCCGAACAGGCAAAAAAATATGGCCCCGTGATACTTTCAGGAGGTCTCACTCCTGACAACATCTGTGAAGCCATAGAGAAGGTCAAGCCATATGGTGTTGATGCAAGCAGCGGAGTTGAAGCGTCCCCCGGCATAAAGGATCCTGATAAATTGAAACTCCTTTTCTCTAACGCGCGAACACCTCTTTAAAATAATCGACTGTCCTGGCAAGTCCCTCTTCTGTGGAAACCTGCATCTCGTATTCCAGGAGCTCTTCGGACAAAGATATATCGGCATGTGAATGTCTTACATCACCGGGCCTCGGATCCGCATATATTGGTTCAATGTCTGAGCCGATGATCTTCTTCAGGATGGCCAGCAACTCGTTGAGGGTAAGCCGCCCTCCGCAGGCAAGATTCATTGCTTTTCCCGCTGCTTTTGGCGCCTCCAGTGCAAGAAGATTTCCGTATACCACGTTGTCCACATGAGTAAAGTCTCGCGACTGTTCACCGTCTCCGAATATGGTCGGTCGGGTATTCGTAAGTAGGGCCTTTATGAATTTTGGGATGACAGCCGAATATTCCGAAGTCGGATCCTGCCGGGGACCGAATACATTAAAATAGCGCAGGCAGACCGTCTCCAGACCGTAAAGTTCATAGAAAATCCTGAAGTAGTGTTCAGCGGTCAGCTTTTGTACCGCATACGGAGAGAGGGGATTGGGGGTTATGGTTTCCACCTTCGGCAAGGTTGGTGTGTTCCCGTAGACTGAAGAGGACGAGGCGAACACCATCCTTTTTACACCCGCATCCCGAGCCTCCACCAGCAAATTGAGGGTGCCGTTGATGTTGGCATCATTCGATTCAATAGGTTGCGCGACCGATCGAGGCACCGAGGGTATGGCCGCCTGATGCAGTACATAATCGATATCTTGTACCGCCTTCCGGCAGATCTCTCTGTCAGCCATATCCCCTTGTAAAATTTCCAATCGCGAAGTAAGCGTTTCGCCAAGCTCCGGAAATGCGAGGTTCTCCTTCCTTCCGGTTGAAAAGTTGTCCAAAACCCGCACGGCATCCCCCCGCTTCAGGAGCGCTTCCGCCAAATTCGAGCCGATAAAACCACCGCCGCCGGTTACCAAAACATGTGCCATGTATCGTGTCCTTTCTAGAACGTTGAATTAGTGAGGACGCAGATTCAACCGTCGTAGCCAAGGCTACTATGGCGAAGTCGGCTTTCCACCGATGCCCGCAGATAACTATTTTCTCAAATTATCAAATGTCTTACGTTTAACTTCCGGAGCTTATTATGACCTCTATAGAAGATTTTAATGATCTTCTCCGTTAGTTTTTTATATTAAAATCCTGATAATCTGCGTTCACCCGCCCGACTCGCCTGAGCGCTCGCGATGGCGGGCAGGTCTGCGTCCAAAAAACAATTTACGAAGTAACGAATATCTCAAATTCTCGAATATTACAAGATATTTTAGCACGGATATTTCTCGCAAAAAAGTCTCTTTCAAGCCAAATCTGCCTTGACACAGCATCGAACAAGTGTTAAAAATTTTTGTTTCTAATGTCAGAGACTCTGCTTTCGGGCCGTTAACTCAGTCGGTAGAGTATCTGCCTTTTAAGCAGAGAGTCGCGCGTTCGAGCCGCGCACGGCCCACTTTACACTTTACGTCCCCATCGTCTAGCCTGGTCCAGGACACCGGCCTTTCACGCCGGCAACAGGGGTTCGAATCCCCTTGGGGACGCCAAGTGAAAATTCAAAGGGTTTAGCACTCATGTGCTAAACCCTTTTTTTATGCTAAAATTTAGGACAATCTCCCTTCACTGAGATTGTCGAGATAGAGGTAGTCGCCATCGTCGGCAAAAACTATCTGCTGATTATGGCCGTGCTGTGTGATATGGTGAGGGCAGTTTGGAAGAACGATTCTCGCTTGACGGGGCATTTA
>DAOVGD010000177.1 GCA_030672555.1 Desulfobacterales bacterium | reverse complement strand
GGTGTGCAGGCAGCAACGATCACACGGTTAAGGTTGTGTTCTACAATCTTGTCCTTTATAGTCTTTTGAGCATCCTGGGAGCAATTGTAGAGACTCTGCTCAGCAAACGCCACACCGTCCAGGTTTGCCGCGTATTCTCTCACAGAGGCCACATCAATGACACCGGCAATATTGCTCCCGCAGTGGCACACAAAAACACCTATCCTCGGTTCATCCGCAATAGCAATCTCTTGGGGGTATTCCTTCTTTTCTACCTGGCTCCCCCTGACGTCCTTCAGCATGGAGTCAACCGAAGCTACAGCCCCGGTTGCCTCGGTGACACTCTCGGGAATATCTTTTGGACCGCCAAAGGCGCCGGCCACAAAAATCCCCAGCCTCGACGTCTCCAATGGCGCAAACGGCTGAGTGGCACAAAAATCATACTTATTAAGATCAACACCACAGGTCCTTGCCAGTTCATCAGCGCCTTCAGGGGCATCCAGGCCAACTGACAGCACCACCATGTCAAAGGATTCACCATGGTGGGCGCCCTTGCCGTCAACGTATGCTACTCTCAACCGATCCCCATCTTCCCGAACTCCGGCAATACGCGCTCGGACAAATTCTATCCCGTACTTTTCCCGTGCCCGCTGCCGGGAGGCATCAAACTCCTTCCCCTGGGTTCTCATGTCCATATAAAATATGGTGATATCGAGGTCCGGGTAGTGTTCTTTTGCCACTGATGCCTCTTTAACGGCATACATACAGCAGACCGAAGAGCAGTATCCATTCCCGCAGGTAATATCCCTCGACCCGATGCACTGGAGAAACGCAATCCGTTTCGGGTGGCGCTGATCCGAAGGTCTGATAATTGACCCTTCCGTCGGGCCGGCCGCGCTGGTTAGCCGTTCAAATTCTATACTGGTGACAACATCGGGGTATGTGCCAAACCCGTAGCGCTCAAGGACCTCTTCATCAATCCTGCCAAACCCGGGAGCTAATATAACCGAGCCCACAGCCAGCTCGTGCTCTTCCTCTGTTTGATTGAGATCAATGGCCTGCGCCTGGCACGTGGAGACACAAATGCGACACATCTCATGATTGAGAAAAAGGCACTCTCTCGGATCGATGTAAAAACTCGACGGTATTGCCTGGGGATAGTCCTTATGCAGGTTCTTGGTCAGCGCCAATCCTTCATTGAAGAAATCGGCCGTTATGACCGGACAGTACATGGTGCAGATCCCGCAGGCAGTGCAAAGGTCTTCATTGATATAACGCGGGGTAGTATGCACACGGGCAGTAAAATTCCCTGCCTCTCCATGTACAGACTCCAATCGGGCGTTTGTCAAGATCTTGATGTTTGGAGACCGACCGGCCTCAACTAATTTAGGCCCGAGTACTCAGATCGAACAGTCATTGGTGGGGAAGGTCTTGTCCAACCGTGCCATCACCCCGCCAATAGACGCGGACTTTTCAACCAGGTACACAAAATATCCCAGTTCAGCCAGGTCCAAAGACGCCTGAATACCGGCCACTCCGCCGCCCACAACAAGGACAGCGCCACTTTTTGTTCCTTTATTCTCTTTCATAATTACAACTCGCGTCTCATTTCCATATCAAAGAGTACCCTCTCCTTCTTCGCCTGGATACCAAGGGCCTCCCGTGATTCCTCAATATGTTGTATCATCAATTGCGCCATCTTTACCGGATCCTCTTCAACAGCCCATTTTCCCCCATATTCTTCAGCAATGCCGCGGAAGAGATAGTCGGTCAGCACCTTGCTGTTGGTAGTGGGGAAGGTGCGGCCAAACACCACATATACACCGCTTGCAACGAAATAGTGCCCTATCGATATCGCCTTTTCACTCATCCATTCCGGCGCACACCCTGCCGCAGGGACCTCGCTGATATCGTCACCAAGGCCGCCCTCACGCACGATCTCTGTTGCGGCGATCAATATCCGGCTGTTGTCCACACATGACCCCATGTGCAATACCGGAGGCATACCTACTGTCTCACATACTTCTCTCAAGCCCGGCCCGGCCAGATCTGCAGCCTCGGGGCGCAAAAGTCCCGCGCGTCCGCATGCAGTGGCGGCACAGCCGGTAACAAGAACCAGGACATTATTTTTGATCAATTCCTTTACCACGGTGGTATGCACGTACCCGGAACGTACGCGCGTACTGTCACATCCGACAACTGCTCCGACCCCCCGGATACGGCCGTTGATGATATTATCATTCAAGGGACGGTATGACGCCCGGAAAGCACCGCCCAGCATGTGGTTGATGGTCTCGTGGCTGAATCCGGCCACAACATCCATCTTGTTTTTGGGAATATTGATCTCCCTTCTCTTGGGATACCGGTCAATTGCACGTTGGATGATCTGCCTTGCCGTCTGGACCGCGTTATGATGGTCTACTTCGATATGTTTGGCACCGGGTATTTTTGCCCTGTCGGATGTAGTAATCACTTCGGTATGGAAACATGCCGCCACAGCAGGAAGAGACTGCATTATACATTGAATGTCTACCACCATCGCCTCTACCGCGCCTGTTGCAAGTACGACTTCCTGCTGGATAAAGCTTCCTGCAACAGGAATCCCGTGACGCATAAGGACCTCATTGCCCGTGCAGCAGACACCGACCAGATTGATCCCCCTTGCCCCCGCGTTTTTGGCTGCCTCTATCAACTCCGGATCCTGGGCAACCATGGCCATTGCTTCGGAGAGGATCGGCTCGTGACCATGCACGACCACATTGACCTCATCTTCGGCAAGCACACCGAGATTGACCAGCGCCCTGGTCGGAACTGGTGTCCCAAACATAATGTCCTGGAGTTCGGTAGATATCATGGAACCGCCCCACCCGTCTGCCAGGGCACATCGAGTTGCCTGAAAAATCAGATTTTCATGGTCCTGGTCGGTCCCCATGTGGGTCCGGTGCATAATCTCCACCACTTCCCTCTGTATGCCCCGGGGGAGTACACCCGTCTTTTTCCACAATTCCTGACGTTTTTCAGGAGCCCTCCGTATACAGTAGATGCCTCCTTCCTGCTTCCCGAATTCAGCCAATGCCTTTTCACCTACCTCAATGGCGATATCCTCAGTGCTCCGGCCTTCGGTCTTAATCTCAAAGACCTCTGCCAGCGCGCGGAGCTTCTTTTTGTCTTTGATTTTGTACTCGGATTCTCCCCTGGCAGCAGCCAAAAATGCAAATGCCGTCTCAAGCCCATGGTCCATGTGTGCAGATGCTCCACC
This sequence comes from Desulfobacterales bacterium, assembly GCA_030672555.1. Taxonomy (GTDB): domain Bacteria; phylum Desulfobacterota; class Desulfobacteria; order Desulfobacterales. Next base: position 11,358 of record DAOVGD010000177.1, on the reverse strand, counting down.
AGCGACCATGCGGCAAAAATTGCGCGCCGCCACAGTAGCAGGAGTGGCCCCGCAGATGCCGATCGATTCCGGGATTTCTTCAATCATCATACACGGGCCGAAGGAACAAATGCGACAGCACGTCCCTCCCTGGCCGAAAAGGCAAGGCTCAATGGTACGCCTGTTCATCCGCTGTATATAGGTAACAACCCCCTGGCCCTCGGCCTGCTCCACAACACAGGTGCTTCCTTCGCAATCAATACCCAGACAGCGGGGTGCAACGCCAATGGGAGTTCTTTTTGTTCCCATAGTTAAATCCTCCATCATGTTGGTCAAGTAGTTGAGTAGTCAAGTCGTCAAGTCGGATTCTGATTCCCCCAGCAATTCTAATTTTGAAGAATAACACCCCCCTGCCCCCCTCAAGGGGGGAATCCTTCCGTTAAATTCCCCCTTTGAAGGGGGATAAGGGGGATGTAACGCACAATTGTAAAAGAAAAAATGCCATAATTAGAATTGCTGCTGATTCCCTACTCGACCACTCAACTACTCAACCACTCGACTACTCAACAATAGTGTTCCTTGCCGCTTCCACTGTATTCTTCATCAGCATGACAATCGTCATGGGGCCGACGCCACCGGGCACCGGTGTGATAGCAGCAGCTTTTTCCTTAACAGTATCAAAGTCTACGTCGCCGACCAAAATTGATTTGCCCTCAGGAGTCTGCCCTATCCGGTTTACTCCTACATCAATTACCACGACCCCTTCCTTTACCATATCTCCGGTAACAGTCTTGGGGTAACCAGTAGCTACGATCAGGATGTCCGCCCGCTTCGTGTGGAAGGCGAGGTCTTTTGTTCTCGTATGGCACAGCGTCACTGTTGCATTGCCTGCGGGTCGTTTCTGGAGCATCAGATTCAGGACCGGCTTTCCCACTATGTTACTCCGTCCCACAATCACAACCTCTGCACCCTCTGTTTGTACACCGGAACGGGTCAAAAGCTCCAGCACCCCATGAGGGGTACAGGGGAGAAAACACTTTTCTCCGATCACCATCTTTCCTACATTCACAGGATGGAAACCATCCACATCTTTCTCGGGATCAATGGCATATAGGACGCAGGCTTCATCTATATGTTTTGGAAGGGGGAGCTGCACCAATATTCCATGAATCTGCGGATCATTGTTGAGCTGATCAATCAGCGCAAGGAGGTCTTCTTCGGAAGTATCACCCGGCAAATCGATTCGTTTCGAGTAAATCCCCAGATTACTACACGACTTCTCCTTTTGGCCCACATATACCTTAGAGGCTGGGTCGTCACCTACAAGCACTGTAGCCAACCCAGGAGTCACGCCATGCTTCTCCTTCAGTTCCGCCACCTCTTTTTTCAGTTCTTCCCGTATCTGTTTGGCGACTTCGGTTCCACTGATAATATTTGCAGACATTGCTGTAATCTCCCATGTAAGGATTGTCGATTTATGATTGTCGATTGTCGATTGCTGGACTTTGGTCATTTTTAAAAGGCTTATGATGAACTGAAGTCTCAAATAACAAAGTCGAGTATCGTCTATTTAAAGATCAAAAGCCTGTTTTTCAAATCATCAATCTTCAATCTAAAAAAGTCCCTTTACCTTACCGGTCTCCACGTCTACGTCAATGCGGCGAAAAGCCGGGTTTGAGCTGGTTCCCGGCATCAAGCTGATAGTTCCTGCGCAGGGACACAGAAACTTCGCCCCGGAGTAAATCAGCACGTCGCGAATCGGCAGTGTCCAGCCCTTGGGAACCCCTTTCAGGGCCGGATCGTGGGTAAGGCTGAGATGGGTCTTCACCATCATGGTGGCGTAGTCGTCATATTGGGAGTCCCCCTCAAGCATCTTGGCCTTGGCCTCAGCTTCGGGTGTCCAGGCAACCCCGTCTGCGCCGTACACTTCCTTGGCAATGAGTTCCACCCGGTCGCGAAGTTTCATCTCCAGAGGATACAAGTGTTGGAAATCGTTCTCTTCTTTACAGGCATCAATGACTGCATCGGCGAATTCCAGGGCGCCTTCACCGCCATTGGCCCAGTGGGTGGATTTGGCGCAGCGCGCTCCTGCTGCCTCGGCCGCCTTTCTGACCGCTTCAATCTCATCATTCGTATCGGTATGGAAACAGTTAATACAAACCACTGGCTTGATCCCTGCCTTGCGCACGGTGTTGATATGATGGACCATGTTCTCACAACCCTTTTCCACCAATTCCACATTCTCCTTGGTGTACTCTTCAGCAAGCGGCAGACCCGCAACAACCTTGGGGCCTCCACCGTGCATCTTAAGGGCACGGATGGTAGACGTCAGAACAGACACATGGGGTTTCAGTCCGCTGTATCGGCACTTGACATTCCAAAATTTTTCAAAGCCGATGTCCGCCCCAAAACCGCTCTCAGTGACATGATAGTCAAACATCTTAAGCCCTATGCGGTCCGCAATGATGGAAGACTGCCCCACGGCGATGTTGGCAAAAGGCCCGGCATGCACCATGCAGGGCTGGTACTCGGCAGTGCACATGAGTGTTGGATTGATCGTATTGCGCATCCATGCGGTCATGGCGCCGCCTACTTCCAAATCGCCCGTGGTGACCGGCTTGCCGCTCTTGTCAAAGGCCACGGTAATTTCGTCGAGACGTTTTCTCAAGTCTGCCAGATCCCGGACAATGGAAAGAATGGCCATACATTCGGAACCCACGGCAATGCCGAACTTGGACTGCATGGTAAATCCGTCAAAACGCCCGCCAATGCCGATGATGATGTTTCTCAAGGCCTGGGCACAGTAGTCGATGATCCAGCCCATTTCAACGCGGGTAGGATCGATGTTGAGACGACGCATACCGGTGAGCCTTTGCAGTTGTTCGTCATTGTAGTTGCGCTCGTGCTGCATGCGGGCCGTAAGAGCTACCATGGCGAGATTGTGGGCGTTCATGATGTCATTGATATCGCCCGTAAGCCCCAGGGAAAACTCGGTCATGGGAATAAGCAGGGATATGCCGCCTCCGGCCGCAGTACCCTTGATATTCATGGTGGGGCCGCCTGAAGGCTGCCTGAGGGCGCCGCCGACGTTTACGCCGCGCTTGCCAAGACCTTCCATAAGGCCGCATGAAGTAGTACTCTTTCCTTCGCCCAGCGGCGTGGGAGTGATGGCGGTAACTTCTATGTACTTTCCATCGGGCTTGTCTTTCAGGCGGTCAATGATTTTAAGGAAGTCAAGCTTTGCCAGCCTCCCCATGGGAAGGATCTCATCTTTTTGGAGGCCCAGTTTTTCCCTCCACTCCTCCGGCATAGGCATGTTCTTTTCGGCATCTTCAGAAATCTGCCAGTCCTTGTACTTAGTTGGATCAAGAGCCATAATCCTTCTCCTTTTCTTTAAGAACCCTTTGAACAATTGACTTCAACTCATCCGGGATAAAAGGCTTTTTTAGATATGCAGAAGCTCTTCCGGTACCTATAACCTCCTTGTCCAGATCAATAGTAGCATTCCCTGTAATCACCACTTTCTGAATCTTAGGGGCAACCTTGTTTAACAAATCGATTAACTCGAGCCCGGAGACACCCGGCATGTTCAGATCGATCAACACCAAATCAGGACGGCATTTTTTCGCCTCAGATAGACAGGCATTTCCATCCGAAGCCGTCAATACCTTGTACCCCGCTTTTGACAGAACTTGAAAGCAAGAATCTCTTGTGGCCTCCTCATCATCAACGATGAGAATTAGCTTCTTACCCTTTGAACCAAGTACTGGCATAAACCTTCCTCGCCGGCATATAATAACGGATCAAAAACGGTCGCGAAACGAAAAGCTTAGTTTACGTCCATCCGGAATATGCTAAGTACTGGTCTAAATGCGATTTTGGTGCCAAACCATACAACAGAAACACATCGATTGCAAGCAAAATATAATAGGCTGATTTAACAGTAGAATACTACTGAAACACATTGTTCTTTTTTACACAAGCAGCCGGGACCAATTTTTATGGCGGGGAGTTTTGTCTCCATTGGCGGGGAAAAATTCCTCGTTTTATCTACGCTATCAAGTAAGGGGGTTCAGGGATTGAGAATTTATCTTTCGGAGGAATCGTCTGAATTGGGTGACACTGAAATCTCCAGCATCCTCTTAACAGCCTTAAAGGCGGGAATCCGTATAGCTTCAGGCACCTTGATGATATATTCCATGTTCTCAAGGGCGCGCAGTACATCTGCCAGGTGCGTCCGCTTCATATCTTCGCAGATCAATCCTTCCCAGGCCAGGTAGAATTTCTTGGCGGGATTATCGCACCGCATGGGATAAAGGAGCCCTTCTTCGGTGCCCACAATAAAAGATTCTATATCTGACTTGCGGGCATAAGAAAGCATTCCCGAAGTACTAAAGATCTTATCAGCGAGCTCCAGAACCTCCGGGCTGCACTCAGGATGGGCCATAAAAAGCGCTTCGGGATGAGCTGCTTTTGCCTCCAACACATCTTCCCGCGTCATCCTGTCGTGGATGGGACAACAACCATCCCAAAAAAGGACCTCTTTGTCGGTCTTTGTTGCCACATATTTGGCCAGGTTTCTGTCCGGAGTCATTAAAACCGTATCCGTATCCAGACTGTTTACCACTTCTATTGCATTGGCAGACGTGCAACATATATCGCTTAGGGCCTTTACCGAAGCAGGCGAATTGACATAGGTAACAATTGGCACTCCGGGCAGTTCGGCCTTTCTCTTTAAAAGGGCCTCAGGGGTAATATCATCTGCCATCGGGCATCCGGCATTCAGAACCGGAAGAATCACCGTCTTGTCCGGGCAGGCAATTGACGCGGTCTCTGCCATAAAATGAACACCGCAGAATACAATGACCTCGGCATCTGTCTTTGACGCCTTAAGGCTCAACTCAAGAGAGTCTCCGCAGAGATCCGCTACATCCTGGATCTCAGGCCTTTGATAGTTGTGTGCCAGCAAGATGGCATTTTTTTCTCTTAATAATTCTCGTATCCTGTTGTGCACGCCTACTGTCCCGCCTCCCCTCCTCCCATCTCTATCACCTCGGTCCCTTCCGGAACCTCAAAGACAAAAAAGGATGGTTTTAGATTCTGGTTGAACTGAACATTTTCGAACGTAATCATAGTAGTATCTCCGAATGGATTAAAGACCTTTGAACGAACAACATAAAAAGTGTCCTTAGATATCCAGAGATAGAGGTATGACAGGTTCGACCTCTGAACATTAGGGGTTAACTCCAAAAGATATTGATCATCCCGTACCTCCTCACCCGTTGGGCCGGCAAAACGGATCTGGAATTGGGAGCGCAGTATCGTAATATCAGACAAGAAACTCAAGCCCTCACCATCCCCAAAATAGTCTGCCGCCCGGCCGATTGCCACCTGGGCTTCATCCGGACGATACATCCACAATGTCTTTCCATCGGTAACGATGGTCTGCCTTTCGGGGCTCTCATAATCCCAACGCATCATATCAGATTTCTTGAAATAGACCTTCCCGGTTGCTGTATCAGTGACATCCATTGCCTTGAGCTTCGACTCCTGGGAAAAAACTGCCTGGCAATCAGACGAAGCGTACCGCGCTTCCACACGGTCTACCACCTCTGAAACCGTCAACGCCCAGGAGTTAAAAGCAAAACACCCAAGCAACATAATCACATACAAAATAGTTCGTTTCACCATAAGTATCCCCTTAGATATTGAAGATTGACGATTGAAGATTTCGTAAAAAGTCTCGATAACTTGTCATCTGTCATTTATCATCTATCATTGGGCATTTACCATTAAAAAAATGACAGATGACAAATGTGAAATGATCAATGATCAATGAGAGTCTTATCACGTGACCAATCAAGCGAATTGAAGACTTTTTGCGAAACCATCAATCTTCAATCGCCAAACCCCTTCGCCAGTACCTCTCTCGGCCTACTCCCATCAGATGGTCCTACCACGCCCTCTCTTTCCATCATCTCTATCATTCGGGCGGCACGATTGTACCCGACGCGGAGCTTCCTTTGCAACATAGAAATGGATGCCTGACGTGTCTGTGTAACAATCTCCACTGCCTCGTCATATCTTTCGTCGTATTCGTCATCTCCGTTTTGAGTCTTGTCTGCCGGCCTGCTTTCCAAGACACTCTTATCGTAATCCGGTTTTCCCTGTTTCTTCAGGAACTCTATGATCCTCTTTATCTCGGGTTCCGAAACATGAGCGCCGTGAATCCTTTGAAGTTTGGCCGTGCCGGGAGCAAGAAACAGCATGTCACCGGCGCCCAAGAGGCTTTCAGCCCCGTTGGCGTCAAGAATAGTCCTGGAATCGGTCTTTGAAGAGACTTGAAAGGAGATCCTCGCCGGCAAGTTCGCTTTAATAACCCCGGTCAAAACATCTACCGAAGGCCTCTGGGTAGCAATCAACAAATGGATCCCGGACGCTCTGGCCATCTGCGAAAGCCGGGTAATAGCCACTTCGACATCTCGGGATGCCACCATCATCAGATCAGCCAGTTCATCGATGACCACAACAATGCAAGGCATTTTCTCATTTTTTATCTCCTCATCCGTTATCTTCTTTGTACTCTTCAACCCTTTTTCGACCTTGTAATTGTAACGATCGACATTCCGAACCCCCATCTCCGCCATTAATTCGTAACGGCGTTCCATCTCCTGAACCGCCCAGTAAAGAGCATTTGTCGCTTTTTTGGGATCGGTTACAACCGGTGTTATCAGATGGGGTATACCATCATAAATAGAAAGCTCGATCCGTTTCGGATCGATCATTACCATCTTCACTTCATCGGGTGTAGACTTGTAAAGTATGCTACAGATCATGGAGTTCAAAGCAACACTCTTTCCGGTTCCGGTCGCGCCTGCAATCAGCAAATGCGGCATCTTGGCCAGATCGGACACAATCGGATTCCCAGCAATGCTCTTTCCAAGAACAATGGTAAGTTTTGACTCACCACTCTGAAAGGAACCGTCCATAAGGATCTCTTTTAATTTCACTACAGCCCTATCTGAATTTGGAATCTCAACCCCAATGGCCGCCTTGCCGGGTATCGGGGCAACAATGCGAATACTGGTCGCCCTTAATGACAGAGCGAGATCATCGGCCAACCCTACAATCTTATTGATCTTAACACCCGGGGCCGGCTCATATTCAAAAGTCGTAATGACCGGTCCGGGACATACTTCCACCACTTTCCCGGATACGCCAAAATCGTTCATTTTCTTTTCTAAAAGCTTGGAGAGCATAACAAGGCTGTCGTGATCCGATCCTTTAGGTTGGCTCTCAGGCCCGTCCAAAAAGCTTAGCAATGGGAGTTGATATTTTGCCTTTCCACTGGCCATAAAGGAAAAAGATTCTTGTTCAAATACAGGGGGCTCCTTAATAGGCTTGGGCAAGGTCTCTTTGATCTTCAACTTCCCTGGCTCCTTGTTATCACGAAGCCTTTTCGCCTTTATACGGGCCTTTGCCTTGATGCGGCGTTCCCTATAAATTGTCCACGATGTCTTTATTCGGGCAAGTGTAAGACGTGTGGTGGCTATAAGCCATTTGAAGAAAGCCAACAACGAAAAACGGGTCATCAGAATAAACCCTATTATCAAAACCGTCCAAAGAAAAATGCGCCCGCCAATGTTACTAAAATACCTCTCCAGAAATTGCGACATGGAGATTCCGAATATTCCGCCACTGGAAAATTTTCGGCCGCCTATGATATAGTTGGTCCTTTCAAACGCAAGTAACGACCCCGTGGAGAGAGCTAAAAGGACACCGCCGGCAACATTTAGAAGAGCCCTCCTGACACCGGTTTCTTTGAACACATCAATGGTAATAAGAAGGAACAATAGAGGGAACCAGTATGCCCCAAGCCCAAAAAGTGCGATTAAAAAACCAGCGGTATATGCGCCCGCGGGCCCGAAGAGGTTATGTATGTATCTCACAGGCGAGGCATGGTTAATCGAGGGGTCTGCCGGATGGTAAGTAAAAAGACTTACCGATGTAAAGATAAGTAAAAACAGAAGAGCAATTCCTATTATCTCTTTACGCATAGACATTACCACATTATTCAATACTTTTGCTGGAGTGCTGGAGTGATGGAGTAATGGAAATTTGACCACTTGACCACTCGACCACTTGACTACTCGACTACTCGACCAATAAACCTTACGTTTCCAATATAATTGGAAGAATAACCGGCCTTCGCTCAATCACAAAAAAGAAATAGCGGCGAAGGGCCTTTACGATCTTGGCCTTAGTGCCTTCCCAATCATCAGAGCCTTTTTTTGCACGTTCTTCTATGATTTCTAACACAATACATTTTGCATCTTCCAGGATGTCACGACTCCGGTCTTCAAATACAAAACCACGAGAAATGATATCGGGGCCTTGCACTACTATCCCTGTCTCTTCATCGACGGCCATCGCGACAATAACCAGCCCATCCTCCGAGAGGTCTCTACGCTCCCTCAGCACACTTGTTCCGATATCGCCGACCCCTTTTCCGTCAACAAGAATCCTACCGGTATCAATTGATTCCCCCAACCAACCTCTACTCTTATCAAATATAACAGTCCCACCGTTCTCGGCAAGGAATATGTTCTCTTCAGGGATTCCCACCTGTTGTGCCAGGTGAGCATGACGGATCAGGTGCCGATATTCGCCGTGTATCGGAATAAAGTACCTCGGCTTGGTGAGATTGATCATCAGCTTTAGTTCTTCTTGAAACGCATGACCCGAGACATGTATTGCAGAAACCTTTTCGTAGATAACCTCTGCCCCTTTCTTATAAAGACGATTGATAATGTGGGCAATCGCCTTCTCGTTGCCCGGAATAAACTTGGACGATAAGATAACTGTATCGCCCGGTTTAATTTTGATCTGCTTGTGGGAACCTGACGCCATACGATTCAGGGCGGACATCGGCTCACCCTGGCTTCCGGTTGTCACAATCAACACCTCTTCATCCGGGGTATTCTTGACATTTCCTATAGTAATCTCCTGCGATTCCGGTATATGCAGGTATCCCAAATTCTTGGCGATCGCCACACTTGCCAGCATGCTGCGACCGTTAAAGGCTACTTTTCTACCAAACATTTGCGCAATATTGACAACTTGCTGGGCACGTATGACGTTGGAGGCAAACATAGCCACAATAATCCGGCCGGTACACTCTCTGAATATGTCCTCTAATGTGCCTCCGATTTCCTTTTCAGAAATAGTATACCCTTCTTTTTCCACATTGGTCGAATCAGACATAAGGGCGAGGACACCTTCTTCCCCAAATGCGGCAAATTTTGCAATGTCGGTCATCTCACCCTGTACCGGAATCTGGCTGATCTTAAAATCTCCCGAATGGACCACAAGTCCTACAGGGGTTCGAATCCCCAGACCAACCCCGTCCACCACGCTATGACTCACCCGGACAAACTCTACATTAAACGGCCCTATATCTATCCTCTCTCTCGGAGCTATCTTGTTGAGCGAGGCCCTATCAACCAACTTGTGTTCCCGGAGCTTATATTCGAGCAGGCCGAGGGTAAAAGGGGTCCCATATATTGGCGCATCGATCTCAGGCAAAACATACGGAATCGCGCCAATGTGATCTTCATGGCCGTGTGTTAATATGATCCCTTTGACCTTATCTTTTTTTCCCTTCAGGTAGGTGATATCCGGGATAACAATGTCAACTCCAAGCATATAGTCTTCCGGGAACATAATGCCGGCATCGACCACCATAATGGTGTCCCCATATTCAAATAGCATCATATTAAGGCCGATCTCTCCCAGCCCCCCTAATGGTATAATGCGTAGTGTATCTTCATCCATTGTTCTTTTTATGTCCTATATATTTTGAAAGTTGGTCGAGTAGTTGAGTCGTCGAGTTGTCGAGTAGGTTAAATTGTGACCACTGGACCACTCGACTATTTGACCAATTAAGAATTGCGATATTAATCAAGTCTCTTATCTATTGATACCCCTCAATATCCTCGGCGATGACAGACCGAACAGCCTCCATAAGCTCAGTTATGGTCTTAGTTGTAAAACCGGCGGTTTCAATAGGAGGATGAACCCTTACAAGGATCTTGCCGGGCTGAATCTTTAAACTCCCTTTTGGCAGAATAGACCGACTTCCCAGAATAGTCACCGGAACAATCGGTCGTTTTGATTTTAGGGCAAGCACAAATCCCCCTTTTTTAAACGGTTTTATATTGCCATCTTTGCTCCGAGACCCTTCAGGAAAGATAATGACTGAGGCCCCCTTTTGTATCTTCTTGGCCGCTCTATCTATACTTTTAAATGCCGCTCTGCGGTTGGACCGGTCAATCTCAATATAACCTGCCCTTGACATGGCATGTCCGAAAACAGGGATACGAAACAGCTCTATCTTTGCAAGCCAACGAAACTGGACCGGGAGATAGCCCAAGAGCGCCAGGATATCATACATACTCTGGTGGTTCGCCATATAAACGTATGCCTGCCCGAGATCAACATTCTCAAGCCCTTCCACGTTTACCCTGACCCCGCTTATAAGCAAGACAATTCGAGCCCAGAACCTTGCTATACAATGTGGTATATCCCCCCCCTTCCGGAAAAGGGATACAATAATCATGAGTATAGCAAAAAACAAGGTGCTCAGGACGATAGCGGTCTCTATCATTACAACCTTAAACATACCTATCAAATTTTCCTTTAAAAATTTATGAAACCATCAAGTCTTAAGCTCCAACCTCTCAAATATACTGTCAGCAAATTCAATAATGCTGTCGCGCTGGCGTTTGTCTGCATAGTGAATACAATCGCATCGCATTCGGTTGCGTGTCCTCACCAACAATTCAAAAGATATCGATGTAGGTTCCAGTATAACCGAAAAGTAAAACGGCTGGCAGTCAGTATGGGCAACCTGGACAGGATCCATTAGATCAGGATCAAGAGGTATCCAATACATACCCTCTACAGGTTGTTGAGAACCATAGGTTTCATCCAGATACTCCTTTATTTGTTTGTAGTCATTAGGCCTTAATTCATCTATTATATATTGCTTCATTGAGTTCTCCTGTGTTAGCTCATAGTTAATGGCATTGGGCTGTAGATTCATAGTAAAAATTTAATTGTCAATCCTTCAACTATGAGGTATTAATTATCAGTTACGGTATAACACAGTCTTGAGTTCTTTAAAAGGGCTTTGAGACCTTGAAAAATGTCACGTTTTTTCAAAGGCCTCTTTAGATTTTTTAAAATCAAGTATGATCTCATGAACAAACATATTCTTATATTAGGTGGTGGCCTGGCAGGGTGCTTAGCCACAAAATTGTTCTTGGACAAGGGGGCTAAGGTAACGATTATTGATCGCCGGGAATTGGGTAAGAGCTT